>DATHOL010000285.1:0-3297 GCA_035484895.1 Bacteroidia bacterium
AGTTTCAGGGAAAACAAGGTAAGTGGTATTGCTGTCGACCCTGGTATCTGCAAGTACAAACATCTTATTTAACTGTTCTGCAAAATTGCCGCTGAATTTTTCACCATAAGGGTCAATATTAGGTTGGACAATCACTACGTTTACAGGCTTCAATGGATTGCCCGGGTTGTAATTGCCCCAATACAATATTACTGAACATATAATCGGGTTAAAAATTAAAGGCCATACATAATGCCTGAATCTATATGTCAAATTACCGCCTTTGCCAAACCACTTTATCTTTATAAGATTAAATATAGCCAGATTGCAAAGTAAAATCCATAAAGTGCCGCCCAATGGTCCCGTGAGGACATACCATTGTATTAAGCTGGTGTAATTGGAAAAGCCGAAGCCAAGCGTTAGCCAGGGCCAGCTAAGCTGCCAGTTCAGATGCACATACTCAAAAGCCAGCCAGAAGATTGGGAGGGAGGCATATCCGGAAATTGGGCCAATCCGGCGTTTGGTAATATGAAACAAAGCAAGTACGATAGCCATAAAAAAGGAGTTGAAAACTACTGCCATTAATCCACCTACAATGGTGGAGATGCATACCCACCAGGTGCTTAGTCCATTCCATATAAGCATGGCTAAAAAAGCATATCCTAAAAAGCTGCGCCACCCAATAGTTGCCCGATTGGAATATATATGATGTTCCACTACCAATAAAGGGCAAAATGCAAACAATAAAACTAATGGGAGCCCGTGTGCAGGCCAGCCTGCCCAAAGCAATATACCGGTGAGGATAGATAGCAAATAAAGGTGGTTGCGCTTTAGGATAATCACAAATGCAAAGTAAGCTAAAATAAGGCAGAATTTTATACGGTTTTAAAATTTAATGCCGGTGGGTGTTTGAGTGATATATGTAATATTTATCTGTTATTATATAATACATCAATAAGCGCTGCTTTCTAATTTTGCTTGGTTAATTATTTATTAATCGTTATATATAAATATGAAAAAGGAAGAAAACAGTAAAAATTTTAAAAGCTCGGATAACACAGATAATATCATCAAGACGTCGATATATGGCTTAGTGCAAAAGTATTCGCCCGGCCCGCTTGAAGAAATCTTCGTAACAGTAATAAACGGGTACGTAAACCTTAGCGGATTAGTTCAATGGATGTATCAAAAAACGATTCTCGTATTAATGATACGAAATATTGAAGGTGTAAGGGGAATTACAAATAACATTGGTGTAGCCAATGAGTTATTCTCCCCACACCATCCTTGTTAATGTTGATAATAAGCCCTTAGCATTCCTTAGGCACACTAAACTATGACTGATGGATTAGTACAGTATTTGTATGGTCACCTTCGCCCAATTTCTACTTATAAATCAGAAGGAAATACCCTGTACTTTAACCTGTAGCAATTAAAGATATTCCGGTATTGTTGTAACAATACTATGAAATAGCAGTATAAAATAAACCCCTGCGGATATTGCCTATGAGAACCCCAAGTAAATTTTACTGAAATTTAAAAGGACAGCCTTGGGTTTTTGTAAGAAGTAGCTGATACTGTAATTTCACTTGATTAATATAAGCCTATGGGAAAAAGTACTTTTGTATTTTTGGTTTTCTATGTTACGGTTTTACTTGATTGTTCCGCGCAAAAAATTTCGACCGTTGCGGGAAATGGTTTTAATGCCAAAAAAGGCTATGGAGGCTATAGCGGCGATGGCGGGCCTGCCACCGGGGCCGAATTGTATTTCCCTACCGATGTGGTTTTCGACAAAAAAGGCAATATGTATATTGCCGATGGAAACAGTTGCATCCGGAAGATAGAAACCGCTTCAGGAATTATCAGTACGGTTGCGGGGAATGGAAAATTAGGTAAGTCAGGAGACGGAGAGCCGGCCACAGATGCCCAATTATCATTCCCTACAGGCTTAACCCTTGATGCATCGGGCAATATTTATATTGCAGATTTATTTAATAATCAAATCAGGAAAGTAAACATATCCACCGGCATAATAACTACCATAGCCGGAAATGGCTATAAGGCGCTTTCAAACAAAGGCGGATACGGCGGCGATGGCGGGCCTGCTACAAATGCGGAATTAGACGCACCGGAAGGGATTGCAATAGATGTTCGCGGCAATTTATATATTGCCGACTGCAACAACAATGTTATTCGTAAAGTGGCTGCATCCACCGGAATAATAACAACCATAGTAGGGAACGGGGCAAAAGGCTATAGCGGGGATAATGGAAAAGCAAACCTTGCAACACTTTTCAGCCCCAGCAGCATAGCTTTCGATGCCGGTAACAATTTGTATATTGCCGACAGGGATAATAATGTAATCAGAAAAGTAAACATGGCTACGGGTATCATAACTACCGTGGCGGGTACTACCTCTTCCGGGTATGGCGGAGACGGAGGCGCTGCAACGGCTGCCAGGTTATCAGGCCCACGCAACATATCTTTTGATGCTTTTGGCAATATGTATATCGCTGATTTTTATAATAATGCCGTCCGCCGGGTTTCCTCAACAGGAATTATTACTACCGTAGCAAAAACGGGGGCGCACGACAGTTTAACGGGGCTTCTTCAGCCGGCTTGTGCGGTTTCGGATGTATGGGGCAATATATTTATTGCTGATGAAGGCAATAATATCATACAGAAAGTAGCTATGGCATCAGATCCTTCAAAGCCTATTCGGGAAATTGCTAAAAAATATGCTAACCCGAATGAGGTAGTTTATGAAGTGCAATTGCTGGCAACAAAGAATAAATTACCGGAAGGGGTAACTGTTGCGGGATCGAAGCAAAGAACTTTTGTAGCAGGAGATACCGGCAATTTAAAATATGGCATCGGAACGTATACTAACCGGAAAGATGCTGAAGAATACCTGAAACAATTGAAAGCGATGGGATACACCGATGCATTTATAACTACAACAGCAGTCGGTTCAACTCAACCCACCGATGCTATTGCGTATACTCCGCAGGTGCATTAACGCATTGTAATTGTTAATAACTCGTTAACAAGTTCCATACCAATAGGGTAGTGGTTGGCTTGTTTTACATGTTTAACATATTGATAACCATTATTTTTATCTATCAGCCATCAGCTATTGGCTATTAGCTGATTTTTTTTGTTATCTTTGTAAACTTTAAAATCTCAACCCAATGGCAAAAACCGCGCAAGACGATGCCCACGTTGTAAACCAGGTTAAATCGGGCACCTTTATAGAAGGTATAGTGAAAGCTTCCGGCGATATCCGTATCGACGGGACATTGAAAGGTTCTCTTCATA
>DATHOL010000286.1:0-5012 GCA_035484895.1 Bacteroidia bacterium
TTGCCGTTATTAATCTGCCAATAATGGATGAAGCCAACCATCCCCTCATGAAAAACTATAAGCATGAGCATACTAAAAAGTGGAGCGCATCAATTGACGAGGCTGATGCATTCATATTTGTAACGGCAGAATATGATTATAATTATCCGGCTCCGCTAAGGAACGCTATCGAATACCTTGCCCTTGAATGGCAATACAAAGCGGCAGGAATTGTGAGTTACGGAGGGGTTTCATCCGGCACAAGGGCTGCCAACAGCCTGAAATCTGACCTGGCCACCATGAAAATAGTTCCATTATCGGAAGCAGTTCATATTCCATTCTTCAGCCAGTTTATTACCGATGGCGTATTTGTACCCAATGAAATAACGGTTAAATCGGCCGATACTATGCTAAAGGAATTGTTGCGATGGACAAAAGGATTGAAACTGATAAAGGAAAATTCCCTATAAGTCGTCTTTTATAGACAATTGCGCTTTGGGCGCAGTAAACAACACTATATGAATTCAACACAGCATACACTGAAAGTGGAAATATGGAGCGATATAATGTGTCCGTTTTGCTATATAGGCAAACGGAAATTTGAAAACGCTCTCTCTGTATTTCCCGAAAAGAATAAAATAGAAGTGGAATGGAAAAGCTTTCAGCTGGCGCCGGAAATGAAAACCACTCCCGGCAAAACGATACATGAATACCTTGCGGAGCATAAAGGCTTCAGCCTGACCGATGCCAGGCGCATGAATGACCACGTTACAGCTATGGCCGCCAAAGTGGGGCTTACCTACAATTTCGACAAAGCAGTAGTGGCTAATTCATTTAATGTACATCGTTTCAGTCATTTTGCCAAAGTAAAAGGCAAACAAAACGAAGCAGAGGAAAAGCTGTTTCAAGCCTATTTCACTGAAGGAAAAAATATGGATGACTATAGCACCTTGATTCAACTGGGCGAAGAAATAGGGCTGGAACCTATGGAAA
This sequence comes from Bacteroidia bacterium, assembly GCA_035484895.1. Taxonomy (GTDB): domain Bacteria; phylum Bacteroidota; class Bacteroidia; order JABEUT01; family JABEUT01; genus JABEUT01. Next base: position 973 of record DATHOL010000286.1, read on the forward strand.
TAAGAACCGCTTTGGAGAAAGGCAGTTTTAGGGATGACGTAACCGCTGATATTGAAGAAGCTCATCAATTGGGGGTTAACGGAGTTCCTTTCTTTGTTTTCAACCGCAAATACGCAATTTCGGGCGCACAGGAAAGCCAGACATTTACGCAGGTGCTTACCAAATCGTTTGAAGAATGGAACCTGAATAACCCTATAGTCATTACTGAAATGGGCGAAGGTGAAGTATGCACACCCGATGGGGAATGCAAATAAAGTAAGCTACTAATTAATCAACCCTTGATATAACCAAATAAAAAAGCATCCATTATCTTTAGATAAGGATGCTTAATGTGTTTCCTGCTAGAGGAAAGGATTAGAGAACTACCACCTTTTTTCGCGGTCGTTGTCTCTCCTGCCGCCGCCGTAACCGCCGCCGCCAGAATTCCTGTCTCTGCCGCCTCCGCCTTCAGTTCTTGGCTTAGCAACTGATACGGAAATATTCCTTCCGTCATGCTCGCTTTCATTGAGTGCTTCAATGGCTTTGTGACCTTCTTCATCGTTGGCCATTTCTACAAAACCAAATCCGCGGGACTTGCCCGTAAACTTATCTGTAATAATTTTGCTCGAATTGACTGTACCATACTGTTGAAACAACTGATTCAATGAATCTTCATTGAATTTAAAACTTAAATTGGACACGAAAATGTTTACCATAAAACTTAATATAAATTGATTAAGTTACAAAGATACTCAATTTTAATGACAATTAGCGTTTAATTTAGTAATTCTTAGTATTTCTGTATCATTGTAAACCAACTCAACCGATTATGGCAGACTTACCTTCAGTAAAAACTCACTATTAGCTTGTAAAAATCCAATACCGGGTTTTATTCGTTTATTCCTTATACTTGTAAAACTATTTAACTCATATGGCAGAATCCACCAACTCCCGATTAGAAGCTTTTTGCGATGGAGTATTTGCCATTGCCCTAACGCTGTTAATTATTGATATTAAGATTCCTGCGGGCGCAAACATTAAGACAAATGACGATTTGTGGCTTGCCATTAAAAACCTTTCGCCTACCATTGTTGCTTTTCTATTAAGTTTTACAACCATATTAATTACCTGGGTTAGCCATCACAACACGCTGAAACTGGTAAATAAATCATCGCCTCAGTTTATTTATTCAAATGGCTTATTGTTGCTTACTATTGTTTTTATCCCTTTCCCAACTTCGTTGCTTGGCCAATATATACTAACCGACCATGCCACCCCGGCGGTGGCTCTTTATTCATACGTAAATGTGCTGATGGCTATAAGCTGGAATTTATTAAGCCGTGCAGCACTCAGGCCCAAACATCCGTTAACCGTAAATGAAAAATCGACGCTGGCAATGCGCAAAATTAACCGGAACAGTTACTATTCTATAGGCATTAATACGGCTTTTACCGTTTTGGCTTTTTGGTTTCCGCTTTTAGTTGCGCTATTTATTTGTGTAATTTGGATTACCTGGCTAATAATCGGCATGAAGATAAAAGGAGAGTAACCTGCTATTTCACTACCATCGGCTTTTGGTCCAGCAACTTCATTTGTGAATCGAAAACATACACAGAGTACGAGCCTTTTGCCATTGAACCTGCATCTAACTTATAACGTTTGCCGGTAAATGTAAGCTCACTCAACTTGGAGCCTTTGCTGTCATATATCTGCAAATAGTGCTTACCCCCTGTATTTACACTAACGGTTTTCTTTTTACTGAAAAGGCAATGATGAATTTTTACACAGGCTTTAAAATGCTTGCCCGTATCTTCAGATTGAGGAGCTCTTGTTAAAACTTCCGCTTGATAAAAATTTCCATTTTGGAGGAACTTCATCGAATCTGCCCGGGCGATAAAAGATACGAGTAAAAGTGCCAATCCTGATAATAACGCGTTGTAAGTTTTCATAAGTGGGTAGATTTATTGTTGGTATTCTCCTCTTCTGGCACTAAATTTAAATACTATTAGATTCACATAATCCTTATATTCGGTATACAGTTAATTTACATCGTTAAACTTCCTGTTTATGCAGTTGAAGAATTATAAACTACCTTTGACAATATTCTTAAATTAAGTTACTACCTGATAAATTGAACCAAATTAAAAAAACCAAAATCGCCATTATTGGCAGCGGGGCCGCAGGATTAATGCTGGCAGCTGGGTTAGACGAAAATAAATTTGACGTCACTATTTATGAAAAGAACAAAACTCCGACACGCAAGTTTTTGGTTGCAGGCGATGGCGGACTTAACTTAACCCATTCTGAACCGTTAGAACAATTCATTAAGCGGTATACTCCTTCCTCCTTTATTGAACCTATTCTACATTCTTTTTCCAATACCGATTTGCAGGCATGGTTCAATACTATTGGCATACCTACATTTACGGGAACGAGCAAACGCGTATTTCCTAAAAAAGGCATAAAACCCATAGAGGTGCTTAATGCTATATTAAAAATTATAAAAGATAAAAACGTAAAACTACAGACTGGATACGAATGGAAAGGCGAAGAAATGGAGGCTGATATTACTGTATATGCATTGGGCGGCTCCAGTTGGAAAATAACGGGCTCTGATGGAAGCTGGACCCGCTACTTCAAAAACATGGGGATTGAAATAATTCCCTTTCAGGCTTCTAATTGCGCCTTTCAAATCCATTGGCCTAAAAACCTGATAAGCGTTGCTGCCGGATTGCCGCTTAAAAACATTGCTTTAAAATCACTCAACATTCGCAAAGAAGGAGAAGTGGTGATAACAGAATTTGGCATGGAGGGCAGCGGTATTTATCCGTTAAGCCCACAAATCAGACAGCAACTGAACGAACAACAAAAAGCAATTGTAAGTATTGATTTAAAACCCTCATTGAGCTTGAGTAAAGTAATTGAACTTTTGAAAAACAAGCCTACCTCAACTACCATGACTGCCTATCTGGATGGCACACTGAATTTTTCCAAATCGCAATTGGCTTTATTAAAAAACCTTACTACCAAAGAAGAATTTGCAAACCCTGAAACGCTTGCCAATAAAATAAAAGAGTTGCCTTTGGAGATAGTTGGCACGGGACCGATTGATGAAGCCATATCGACTGTTGGCGGCATATCGGTGAATGAAATTGATAAGCACTTTCAACTAAAAAAATGGCCCAATCATTATACAATTGGGGAAATGCTCGATTGGGATGCACCTACGGGTGGCTATTTGTTGCAAGGGAGTTTCAGTATGGGGTATAACCTTGCGGAGTATTTGAACAAATCAACTGTGGTAAACGCGGGAGGAAACAATTAGTCCGTTTTTAATTTCGAGCACTTCCCCTACTGTCAGGTTTTCTTCTCCATCTACATAACGGATATATTCCATAAAAACATGGGAATCATCTGCAATAAATTGCTTAGGCACATATTTTAAACCAGGTAAGCGATCAAAGGAATCCTTCCACCATGTGCGCAATGCTTTTTTCCCTTTAATCAATCCATTAGTTTCAGGTTGGCGCAACTTCAATTTGGGGCTGTAATGCTGCGCATCATCTGCATAAAGAGTCAGCAATTTCTCCAAATCATGTTCATTAAATGCATCGAACCATTTATGAGCTATAGCAACAATCGGGCTTTCGGACATACGTAGTTTTTGGCAAAGATAAACATACAAACAGCCTGACGGAAAACGAAATTTAAGTATTACATTTGCGATACCAAACTATTTACACATATGCTTCGCAAACTATCTATTATTACCGGTTTTAGCCTGCTTGCGCTGGGCTTATTTCTATTGCCATCATTTACTATATATCCCGGACAGGGCGTTTATATTGACCGTGCCCAGGAACAAAAGGCATTTGTGTTATTGAACAAAGTCCGTAAGGACCCGAATGCTTATAGTGAACGGTATGGAACTTCCTTACGGGGAATTTCTCCACGCCCTGACCTTATCTGGAACGATTCTCTTGCCGCAGTTGCCGAGCGCAAAGCCATGAGCATGGCTTATAATGGCTATTTCGGGCATGTGGATCCGAAGGGATACGGAA
>DATHOL010000287.1:0-7542 GCA_035484895.1 Bacteroidia bacterium
AGAATACAATAAAAATAATAACCCAGTTAAACAGGAATACATTATCGGATGTAGCACCTATATCCGAAGCAGCCGGTGGAAGCATTTTGCCTCTCACATCAAAAAGCAACCAGATTAAACCGGCAAAAAGTGCAAGCACAAATAAAATCATTACTAAGCCTTGCGAACGATTATCCTTATCATCGGCCTTCCCTGTATGCTTTCCTTTCACTTCGGAAGAAAGCTGGTAAATGCGCATTAACTGAAAAATCAGGATAAAAGCTAAAACAAGGGCAAGATATACAAGCAGTTTAATCATAACACTATTAATTTATTCTTTATTGCTTAATTGACTTATAAATGATGGTGAAGACTTTCTTCAAGATATGGGTGGTTTTTAACAGATACCGGCACTTTAGCAAGATTGGTAAGAACGACATACAGGAATAGCCCTACAAAGCCAAGTAAAAGGCCAATTTCATATAATCCAAACGGCGGACTTATGCCCATAGTTCCCGGCATTACCCATATATAAGCATCTATCCAGTGAGTAATTAAAATAATGCAACCGATAATTGTCAGGTACCTGGTGTTACGTTTAGTATCTCTTGTCATCATTATCAAAAGCGGAACCAGGAGGTTTACGCAGAACATAATCCAGAAAGGTAAACGATAGTGATTAATACGAGCCTGGAAGTAAACTACCTCATCCGGAATATTGGTGTACCAATAGAACATGAACTGGAAGAACCAGAGATATCCCCACAATACACTTAGTGCAAACATCCACAATCCAAGATTATGCATGTGGTTTTCGTTTACTTCTTTTAAAAGTCCTTTTTTGCGAACGTGCAAGGTTAAAAGAATGGTTGCAATAACACCGGTGAGCCACATATCATCAAATAAATACCAGCCGAAGAGTGTACTGTGCCAGTCATGATCAATAGCCATAACCCAGTCCCATGCCATTAATTGCTCTGTGATACCAAAGAATACGATAAACCAGCCGGCAGCTTTTACATTTTTATAGTGTAGAGGAAGGAAATCATTTGTCAAATCAGACTCAATAGAACGCTTACGAATCATTCTTACCATATACACCCATAAACCTGCACAAATAATTGTACGGATAAGCACAAAAGGAACATTAAGATATATACCTTTTTTAACAAGCATTTCGTCAAAAGCGGGGCTTCCAGGGATGGTAGCGCTTTTCTGCATCCATTTATAAACAATATCCGCCGAATCATTATGTCCGCCAATAACACTGGAAATAAGTACGGCAAAAATGGCTATTAATCCGAATGGAAGAAAAGTGGTGAGGGATTCGACCGTACGTTTTATAACTACTGACCAACCTGCTTGCGCCACATATTGCAGTGCCATGAAGAAGGCCGCTCCAATGGAAATAAAAGTGAAAAACAGGCCTTCCAGCAAAATATTTGCCCAGAAACGTGTTCCGGAAATATCCTTATTGATGGCACCGTAAGCAAGAGCAAGTATTCCAATGCCTATAAGGACAAAGGTGGTGGTTCTTGTTTTACTTGATAATGTGTATTGACTCATAGCAATATCTCTTTGTTATATTTTTATTATCCTTTTTTTACTGAATCTTTTGGAGCAGCAGTGGCTGTTTTAACAGTATCTGTAGCACTAGTCTGACCTAATTTCTGTAGTGTTTGCACGTAACGAATAACCTTGCATCTCTGCTCTACAGTCAATTGTCCCGCGTGAGAGCCCATTAAGCCTTTTCCATATTCCAACGTTTGATACATTTCGCCTTCGGTAATGTTCCGGAGCGCAGGGCCGGAGTATGGTGGTGGTGGGCCGGGAAGCTTTGCAGCTACTTTACCATCGCCCATACCGGTTGCACCATGGCAATGAACACAATAAATATCAAATACGGCTTTCCCTTGTGCTACTATTTCGGGAGTTGCAGGAAACGGGTCTTTCCAGTATTGGGCAGCATTAGTCCATCCTTCCGGAGTATTTGGAAATGGATCAGGAGTAAAACCAACCGGAACAGTTCCCTTTACAGGAACACGGTCTGTCATGCTATCGGCAAACAAAGGATTGAAGGAGTTGTCTTCGTATGAAGGAGAGCGGTACATATCAGGCATATATTCCACACCTGAACTATCCGGGTTGTTCCTTTTGCAGGATGCCATTGAAAATGCAATATAAATTCCCAACCCGGTAATGGGAATCAGCTTCAACAACTTATTTATCCTTATGTTCATTGGTCGTATGAGTTTATATTCTTTTTATCCGTTCACTTGTTTTACTTCAACAGCACCTGTAGTTTTAGCAGCATTCAAAAGATCTGCCAATTCATTATCGCTATGTGCAGTAGTTATCATGAGAAAATGGTCGTCTGTTGTACGCGGGTCAGGGTTTTTAGGGCTAACACCCGGAAATAACCAGCTTCTGAGTAAGAAGGTAATGGCCATTCCGTGAGCAGAACAAAATACTGTCGATTCAAATAAAATCGGAATCCAGGAAGGGAGGTTATGATATATAGTAAAGTTTGGTTTACCACCAATATCAATCGGCCAGTCATAAACAAGCATGTAGGATATCATCCATAATGCAAGACTAAATCCGGTGACGCCATAAATAAAGCAGCAGATAGAAATACGGGTGCGGTTCAACCCCATAATCTTATCAATTCCGTGAACCGGAAATGGTGAGAACACTTCTTTAATTCCGTATCCGAGGGCACGTACCTTTCTTGCTCCGTCTTTCAACTTATCGTCGTCGTCGTATAGTGCGTGTACAAAAACTTTGCTCATGATTCTTTAATTTTTTTTATACTGTTTATCAATGAACGCTTTCAACTGATGCATGAATCCCATTTGCTTCGGTAAAGTCTGTTGACTTCGGATGGCGCGGAGGGTTATGGAACAAATCTCCTGTAGCTTTTAAGGTAGTCTTCAATTCAGCCTGTGCGATAAATGGGAACCATCTTGCAAAAAGCAGGAAAAATGTAAAGAACATACCAATTGTGCCGACTAAGATTCCAACCTCAACCCAACTTGGAGAATAATAAGTCCAGGTGGATGGGATATAATCGCGGTAAAGGTCGGTTACAATAATGTCGAAACGTTCAAACCACATACCAATATTAATTACAATAGAAAGTATGAATGTAATGTAAAGGTTTCGCCGCATACTTTTTATCCATAATATTTGCGGCAAAATATTATTACAGATAATAAGTGACCAGAACGCCCATCCATATACACCCTTGGCGTTGTTCCAGGAAAGATAGATAAAGCTTTCATTCGGGTCGCCGGAATACCAAGCCTGAAAAAACTCTGCAAAATAAGCTATACCTACTACTGAACCCATGGTAAGCATAACCTTGTTCATGGTTTCAATATGCTGGTAAGTAATATACTCCTCGAGATTCAATACTTTTCTGCCGACAATTACAAGGGTTAATACCATTGCCATACCGGAGAAAATAGCACCGGCAACGAAATAAGGCGGATATACTGTAGAGTGCCATCCTCTTACCACACCGGTAGCAAAGTCGCTACTTACTATAGAGTGTACGGAAAATACAAGTGGCGTACAAATACCGGCTAATACGAGGGTTACCTCCTCAAAACGCTGCCAGTCTTTTGCCCTGCCACTCCATCCAAAACTAAATAAGGTATAAAGTATTTTCCGGCTTTTTGTTTTAGCGCGGTCGCGAATCATAGCAAAATCAGGAATAAGCCCCAGGTACCAGAATACTACCGATACGGAGAAGTATGTTGATATTGCAAATACATCCCAAAGCAATGGTGAGTTAAAGTTTACCCACAATGAACCAAATTGGTTTGGCAATGGAAATACAAAATATGCCAGCCAGGGACGGCCCATGTGCAGAACAGGGAAAATAGCGGCACACATAACGGCAAAAATAGTCATAGCTTCAGCAGAACGGTTGATGGTTAAGCGCCAGCGCTGGCGGAAAAGGCATAACACTGCAGAAATAAGGGTTCCTGCGTGACCAATACCGATCCACCATACAAAGTTGGTAATATCCCAACCCCAGTTTATTGTTCTGTTCAGGTTCCAGGTTCCGATACCTCTTCCAACAGTATATGCCATGCAGCCTATGCCCCAAAGAAAGGCAATAACAGCAAGGGTGAATACAGCCCACCAATATTTATTGGCTTTACCTTCCACAGGGCGGGCAACGTCTTCGGTAACCTGGTGATAGGTCTTTTTACCTAGTAGTAACGGTTCCCTGATAATTGAATCTTGATGCATTATTCTTAATTGTTAATTGTAAACTGTCAATTGTGAATTATTCCAGAATAGCTTTATCCTTGTTTCTAATCTTTGTCATGTAGAACACATTGGGCTGGGTATCCAAATCGGCCAGCAATAAGTAGTTTCTTTCATTCTTGATGAGTTTAGCCACTTTGCTTTCCGGGTCATTTACATTACCGAATACCAATGCATCAGTAGGGCATGATTGAGCACAAGCCGGTGTTATTTCGCCGTCTTTAACAGGACGGCTTTCCAATTTGGCTTTTAATTTGCCACCCTGAATACGTTGCAGGCAGAAAGAGCATTTTTCCATAACCCCTCTGGAACGTACTACTACATCAGGGTTGAGAACCATTCTACCCAATTCATTGCTTTCCTGAGCAGGGTTAACCGCCAGGAATTTTTCATCTCGGTAATAATTGAACCAGTTAAAACGACGTACTTTATAAGGACAGTTGTTAGCACAATATTTAGTTCCCACGCAACGGTTATATACCATTTGGTTAATACCTTCCGAACCATGGCTGGTAGCAATAACAGGACAAACTGTTTCGCAGGGAGCATGGTTGCAATGCTGACACATTACAGGTTGAAATGCTATTTCAGGATTATCTGCCGAAGGAATCATCATACCATATTGCTGGTTGGATAAAGTCATGTCATCCTTTTTAGCTTGCTCCAATGTAAGGTCAGTGCTATAGTACCTGTCGATACGAATCCAGTGCATTTCGCGAACCAATATAACCTCACTCTTACCTACCACAGGAACATTGTTTTCTGCAGAACAGCTGACTACGCAAGAACCGCAGCCAATGCAGGAGTTCAAGTCGATAGCCATCTTCCAACGCAAGCCCTGGTTATCGGCATTATTGGTAAGGTTAACAGGAGATTTAGCATCAAAATCATCCCAAAGATTTACATCCTTGAATGATTTCATGCCTTCAATGGTTTTTATCTTTTCTTCTTCATTATGTGAAGAAGGATCTTTCTTCCATTCTTCTAATGTAGTTTCTTTTATGATAGGCCTTCCTATCATAGTATTGTGCGTTTGGGTCGCGCCAATTTCGTAAGTTTTATTAGCAGAAGTAATTTCCGCTCCGGTTACATAATATTGGAATGTATTATTACTCCATTGCACCCATGGGAATACATTAGCTCCAAGTCCTTCAGCAACTTTACCGGCTTTAGTTCTTCCATATCCTACTGCAACACCTACTGTGCCCCTTGCTTGGCCCGGTTGCGGGAATACAGGGAGCTCGATACTTGTTCCGTTTACTTTTAATGTGGCAACACTTGCAACGTGATTATCTTCTTCAAGCATGCTGAAACCTTTTTCTTTCATCTCAGCAGGATTCATTGTAATGTAGTTGTCCCAGGTAACTTTGGTAATGGGGTCAGGTAATTCCTGCAACCATGGATTATTGGCTTGTAAGCCGCTTCCTATTCCTGTTTTTTGGTATAATACAACTTCCAATCCGCCTTTAGATGCGGCCGGTAATTTGCCTGCTACTTCGGAAATAGATGGGCCTGACATTTCAGTAATATCAGATTTCTCAACTACAACCGGTTTTTCAATAACACCAGATTGAAGCGTGGAGTTCCATACATTAATAAACTGATAGTCTCCACCTTCATCGGATACCTCGGGAAGTACATTTTTCTTCCAGTAGTTTTGAATGAATGTATAATAGTCGGTAACTTCGCTTCCCGCCCATTTCAATAATGTTTCCTGGGCACAGCGGGTTCCTTCGTTACGTGGTTTGCAGAATAAAGGCGCAATAGCAGGTTGTGCTAAGCTATAAGAACCGGTATATGGATTTGCGTCGTTCCAAGATTCCAAATAGTTATTATCGGGGCATAAATAATCCGACTCTGCAGCCGTTTCATTCATATAAGGCGCAAATGAAACTTTGCATGGAACCTTTGCATAGGCATCTTTAAACCCTAAGGCGGAAGAAGCGTTATAAGAAGGATTAGCACCGTAAGTAATAAGTACATCTATTTTTCCGGCTTTCATATCCGTTACCAGCGCTGCAAATTCCTCATCGCTTCCCTGGCGAAGGTTACAGTTCTTTTCCATATTAATGGTAGAACCATAATTACCCAAGGTTTTGTTAATCATATTAACCACTGACTGAACAGCAATATCATTAGCGCCGGCAACAACAAGCGATTTGCCTTTGTTAGCCCATAATTCAGCAGCCATTTTAGAAACTACGGCGTCATAGGCAGTAGAAGGTGCACTACCACTGGATACGCCTGCCAGTTTTGCAATAGCCGAATACAAACTATATGCTATTGTTCCTTCTTCCGATGGTTTTATTTGAACACGGGTATCAGCATTAGCGCCGGTAACCGTCATAATGCTTTCCAGCTGAATATGCCTGGACATGTCCTTTTTCTCTTCGCTTACTTTTCTTCCCTGGGCATATTGCTTGGAGAATTCAATTGGTGCCAGCCAGTTAGTGAGAAAGTCGGCAGCTATACTTACTATTACATTTGCTTTGTCAAAAGAATAAGAAGGCAACGCGGCTTTGCCAAAATACATTTCGTTTGCTTTTCTCATTCCGGAGAATGAAACAGAATCCCAGGTTACATGCTTTGCAGTAGGATATTTTTCAATAAACTTAGCAATTACTTCCTGTGTAGATGGGCTTATTATTGTAGAAGATAAAATAGCGATATTACCCTTTGCGCCCTCTCCTTTAGCTGCGGCTGCGGTAAGTTTATCCCCAATTTCTTTATCAACGGTTTCCCAGGTTGACTCTTTGCCATGTGCATATGGCGCTTTAGCCCGGTGATTATTATACAAGGAAAGAACAGATGCCTGAACCCTGGCATTGGCAGCACCTTTAGTTACGGTAGAATTTTTATTGCCTTCTATTTTAATAGGGCGGCCGTCTCTTGTCTTTATTAATATGCTGCAATAATCTTCACCATTAAAAAATGTAGATGCATACCAGTTGTCGATACCCGGAGTTACTTCTTCAGGCTTAATTATATATGGAATAGTTTTTACTACAGGTGATTCGCAAGCTGCTAAAGATGCTGCTGCAACAGTAAATCCGAGATACTTTAAAAAATCGCGACGGGAGGTATTGGAAGTGGTGATGGCTTCTCTGCCTAAAAATTCTTCTATAGGCATTTCTTTGGCAAACTCTTTGTCTCTTGCTTTTATAAAAGCAGGGCTTTCATTGAGTTCTTCAAGTCCTTTCCAATATTTTTTTTGATTCGCCATAATCGGGATATTATATTTTAAGCTTGACTTATATTATTAGTAATGACATTTTCCGCATT
>DATHOL010000288.1:0-7132 GCA_035484895.1 Bacteroidia bacterium
TATGGTAGAAAAAGACCCTAAGCTGGCATTTAAAATTATCCATTTACTATCGAATGAATTGAAAGTAGCTGAAAGAGGCATTACTGATATCGCCCATAAATCGGTAAAAGAACGCCTGGCACAGGGGCTACTGCTATTAAAGGAAAGCTACGGTTTTGAAAGCGATGATGCAACTCTTAATGTAGCTATGACCCGCGAGGATATTGCAAGCATTGTAGGCACAGCGCGGGAAACCGTTATCCGCACACTTTTTGAATTGGACCGCGACGGAGTAATTCACCTCGACGGAAAGAAAATAAAAATTGTGGACCAGGCCAAACTTTTAAGATTGGCTAACATCCATGATTAAACTACTCGTATGAGAAGAATCAAAAAGTAGTGTGACAATTGTCATAACACAACTCTCCGTTTCAAAATACTTTTACAAACAAAAACATATAGATTTTTTACAGCCATGAAAACAAAATATATCCTTTCAGCAATAATAATAGCTGCAATTTCTTTTTCAAAAACACATGCGCAAGACGGAGGACAAATATTCCGGACAAATTGTGGTGCATGCCACACCGTTGGCAAAGGCAAGCTGGTAGGCCCCGATTTGAAAGGAGTTCAGTACCGTCACTCGGAAGACTGGATACTTAAATGGGTAAAAGGTTCACAGGCAATGGTAAAAGCAGGCGATAAAGAAGCCGTGAAAGTTTTCAATGAAAACAGCATGATACCAATGCCCGACCAGGCATTAGCAGATAATGACATAAAAACCATATTAGCATTTATTAAAACCGGTGGTGAACCCGTTGCTCCCGTAGCAAGTTCTTCGGCAGTTAAGTCTTCTGGAACTGATAATATTACCGTTGCCACACAAAAAGTAGCTGACGAAGAAAAAGCAGGCCCATCTTTTATTTTATCAATAGGGTTTACCAATTATTTAGTATTCTTTCTGATAGGCCTGCTACTGATAGTGATATGGGTACTTTCAATGGCAGTGAAAACACTAACGGAGGAAGCAAAATTAAAGGCTAAGAATTAAAAAAAGCCACTTGTAAATCTAAAATACAATCACTTTTTTCATGGGGTATAATGCAAATTTTCAATATCGGAAATTTCATTTGAGTGATAAATTGACGGATGAGCAGGTGGTTTTTTTTTAATACCCAAGAATTTCACTTCCCCTAGTATGCAAGAAAACTTAATTAAAAAATACAACATTCAGGCCCCGAGATACACAAGTTACCCCACTGTTCCTTATTGGGAAAATAACCTGACGGTTGACCAATGGAAACTGGAAGTAAAAAAGTCATTTGATAAAACAAATGCAACGGAAGGAATCAGCCTTTATCTTCATTTGCCTTTTTGCCAAAGCCTTTGCACCTATTGCGGATGCACCACACGAATAACTACCAACCATGCAGTTGAACAGCCCTATTTAAAAGCCGTTCAAAAAGAATGGGAAATGTATGTTGCTTTATTTAAGGGAATGCCCCGAATAAAAGAAATTCATTTGGGAGGCGGAACCCCTACCTTTTTCAGTCCTGCCAATTTGAAAGAATTACTCGAAGGGATTCTATCTAAAGCTGAGATATGTGAAAACTATGAATTCAGTTTTGAAGCGCATCCTAACAATACTACATACGAGCACCTGAAAACATTGCGGGAACTTGGGTTTACCCGTTTAAGCCTGGGCATACAGGATTTCGACCCTAAAGTTCAAGCAATAGTAAACCGGATTCAGACGTTTGTAAATGTTGAGAGAGTAACTAGCCAAGCCAGGGAATTAGGTTACACTTCCATAAACTTTGATTTGATTTATGGCCTGCCCTTGCAACAAAAATCAAGTGTTATAAATACAATTACAAAAGTTAAAGCCCTAAAGCCGGATAGAATTGCATTATACAGCTATGCCCATGTTCCCTGGATAAAACCCGGGCAGAGGAAATTCACCGAAATGGATTTACCTAAAGACGAAGAAAAGCGTGAACTATACGAAACAGGGCGTGCCATGCTGGAAGAGGCAGGATATATAGAAATTGGCATGGACCATTTTGCGCTTAAAACCGATTCACTGTATAAAGCAGCCCAACAAAAAAAACTGCACCGCAATTTTATGGGATATACTCATAATTATACAGAGTTTATGCTGGGATTGGGAGTATCATCCATTAGCGATACATGGTATGCTTTTGCACAAAATGTAAAAACGGTGGAAGAATACTATGACCTAATAAATAAAGGCGAACTGCCGGTTTTCCGCGGGCATTTATTAAATGATGACGACCTTGTTATAAGAAGGCATATTCTTAATATCATGTGCAAGTTTGAAACTTTCTGGCTGGATAAGGAAGACCAAACACCAAGCCTTTATAATGCATTAAGCCGGTTGAAAGAAATGGAACTGGATGGCCTTATTTATAGGCTTCCCTATAAACTATCGGTTACTGAAGAGGGCAGAAAATTTATCCGGAATATTTGCATGGCATTTGATGCCCGCTTATGGAAAAACACCCCGCAAAAAGAAATATTCAGCAAAGTAATATAGAAAGAAAAAGCCCATTCAGAGTCTATCTGAACGGGCTTTTTATCATTTGCTTTTCTTATTTAAGGAGGCTGACAGCACCCGTATAGGAATGATTGTTTCCCTGGGTATCGGTAACATTTATAAGATAAACGTAGGTGTCTTCCTGGCAAAGTGAAGAACCTCCTTTGGCAGTTCCATCCCAACCGCTATTCATATCAGTGCTGTGGAATAATTGCATTCCCCAACGGTCGAAAATATACATTTCATAGCTTTTTACATAAGAGCCTTTCGGCATAAAAACATCATTTATACCATCACCATTGGGTGAAAACCCCGATGGAATATAAAGCGTATATACAGGATTTATAATAAGGCAATTTGTAACACTATCAACGCAACCATGCTGGTCAACCACCACCAATGTAGCGCAAAAGGTGCCCGTATCCGTATAATTATGCTGAGGGTTTTGCAAATTACTTGTTGAGTCGCCTTGTCCAAATGTCCAATACCATTCATATATCGGAGTATTCCCTGAACTTTGGCTGATAAATTGAACTTGTGGATTTAACACATTAATAGATTGAGGTGAATACGTAAAAGAAGCATTCGGCGTAGGATAAACATTAATCAGGTTTAACACATTAAGCGTGCTGCTGCAACCGCTGTCAGATATTTCTGTTAAGCTTACAGAGTATCTTCCTGTATCATTATAACAATAAATCGGGTTCTTTTTACCAACACTGTCACCATTTCCAAAACTCCATTCCCATTGGGCAATTCCGCCCGACGAAATGGTAGATAAATCCTGGAACTGGATACACAAAGGCTTGCATCCTGTATATACATCTGAACTGAACGAAATGTTTGGCAATGGATTAACTGAAATCGGAACTATTATACTCTGCATTGCCGAGTTGCATCCGTCTGTTAATTCAACCGTAACGGATGAATCTTTTGTGGGAGTAAATGTTATAGTTTGGGTAGTTTTATTACTGGGCAGCCATACAAAACTGTATAAACCATCGCCTCCGGAAGCGCTTGCAGTTAAAGTTATAGAGGTTCCCGGGCATACAGATGCATTGCCTGAAACATTAAGTGTAAGCGGGGTTCCCGCAACTACAGCAACCGTTGCCTGGCTAGTACATCCATTCGCATCAGTCACAGTAAGAGTGTATGTGGTAGTGTAAACCGGGTTAACAGTGGTATTTGAAGTTGTCCCGCCAGCCGGCGCCCAATTATAGAGATATGGTGGAGTACCACCGCTAACACTGGAAATTAAGTTTGCAGGCGCACCTGAACAAACCAATTGCGGACCACTTGCTGTTACTGTTATTTTAGTAGGCTCAGTAATAGTTACCGAGGCAGTAGCCGTGCAGTTATTAGCATCTGTTACAGTTAGCGTATACGAACCGGCTGTAAGGTTTGAAGCATTGGCTGTTACCTGTCCGTTTGTCCATAGGTATTTATATGGAAGAGTTCCTCCCGTGCTTGTAGAAGTTGCAGAACCATTATTTCCACCAAAACAACTTATATTGGTTGATGTTGCAGATGTTGTTAATAAATTTGGCTGCGTGATTGTTACTGTTGCAGTTGCCGTACATCCATGAAGGTCAGTTATTACTACACTATATGAACCGGCAGATAATCCGGTTCCCGTAGCAGTAGAACCACCTGATGGATTCCACACATATGCATAAGGCTGGGTACCACCCACTACATTTACAGACGCACTTCCATTTGCCTGCCCGTTGCATGTTACATTGGAGGAAGCGCCCATTGTTGCAATAAGTACCGATGGTTGGGTTATTACAACAGAGGACGTAGCAGAACAGCCATTCGCATCTGTTACGGTAACCGTATAGGAACCTGCAATCAATCCTGTTCCCGTGGCATTATTTCCACCAATAGGTACCCATATATACGTATAATTGGGAGTGCCGCCGCCTGCTGTTACCGTTGCTGAACCATTATTTCCACCATTACATAGTACCTGTGTAGGAGCACTCATTGTGGCTGTTAAAGAGGTTGGCTCCGTAATGTTTACAGAGGTTGTAATTGTACACCCATTAGCATCAGTGACAGTTACAACATAGTTACCCGCAATAAGGCCGGTGGCTGTTGCATTAGTCTGCCCGCCGGGAGCCCATAAATAAGCATATGGGATTGTACCACCGGTTGCGGTAACTGTAGCCGAACCATTATTACCTCCGTTACATAATATATTTGTACTGGAAGTTATACTAGCTGTTACAGCCGAAGGCTGGGTTACAATTACGGAAGTTGTTGTAGCGCATCCATTATTATCTGTTACCGTAACTGTATATGAACCTGCAAATAATCCGGTAGCCGTAGCATTAGTATTACCACTCGGGTTCCATAAGTAGGTATAGGGGCCCGTTCCTCCAACAGGGACTACCGTTGCACTACCGTTACTTAAATTACAAGAGGCCTGGGTAAAACTTGTCGTGGCTGTTAGAACCGGAGGCTCTGTAATTGTGACACTAGCAGTTGCTGTACATCCATTATTATCTGTTATCGTTACCGTATATGAGCCGACAATTAATCCCGTAGCCGTCGCATTTGTTTGTGCAGAAGGGCTCCACAAATACGTATAGTTAGGAGTGCCGCCGCCCGCCGTAACTGTAGCAGAGCCATTATTACCTCCATTACACAATACATTGTTTGGAATTCCCATGGTGGCGGTTAATAGTGCAGGTTCAGTTATAGTTACCGATGCCGTCGCTGTACACCCATTGGCATCTGTTACCGTTGCCGTATATGAACCCGCCGATAACCCGGTTGCAGTATCATTTGTTTGCCCAGTAGGTGCCCATAAATAGGTATAGTTGGGCGTACCTCCCCCAGTCGTAACAGAAGCACTTCCATTGTTACGACCAAAACATAATACATTGGTGGGTGCTCCTATTGTAGCAGTCATTCCGGGTGGTTGAGTTACAGTTTGAATTATGGTTACGAGACAGCCATTGTTATCTGTAACATCTACCGTGTACACTCCGGCAGATAATCCGGTGGCTGTAGCGTTTGTTTGCCCTGTAGGTGTCCATAAGTATGTATACGGCGGAGTTCCGGGTGTTGCAGTTACTGTCAAACTTGCATCACTGCCTCCAAAGCAACTTACATTGGTAATAGCTGTAATAGAGGCATTGACAGCTATTGGCTCTGTCACATTCACTGTTGCTGTAGCCGTGCATCCATTGGCATCGGTAACCACAACAGAATATGTACCTGCCGCTAACCCGGTAGCTGTTGCAGTAGTTTCCGCTGAAGGGTTCCATAAATACGTATAATTAGGAGTTCCCCCTGTAACTACTACAGTTGACGTTCCATTTGGCAGATTACATGTCGCCTGTGTAAAAGTTATAGTAGTTGCTACAGGTGCAGGCTGTGTAATAGTTACAGAAGCTGTCGCCGTGCAACCATTTGCATCGGTAACCGTTACAGTATATGAACCCGCAGTTAATCCGGTAGCCGTGGCATTTGTTTGCCCGGTAGGAGTCCATAAATAGGTGTAGCTTGGTGTTCCGCCACCGACTGATACAGTAGCGCTGCCATTGTTTCCCCCACTGCATAATACGTTTGAACTCGAGGTAATAGTGGCGGTAACCGGGGGCGTTTGGATAATTGTTACTGATGCAGTTGCGGTGCACCCATTATTGTCTGTTACAGTAATAGTATAAGTACCTCCCGATAATCCACTGGCAGTGGCCGTGGTTTGGGCACTTGGATTCCAGAAATAAGTGTAAGGCAAAGTCCCGCCTGCGGCAGTAACGGTTGCACTGCCAATGTTAGTGGCATTACATAAAGCATTAGTAGAAGAGGTAATAGTTGCTGTAAGGAGAGGAGGTTGCGTAATAGTTACAGTAGCAGTACCTGTACATCCGTTTTTATCTGATACCACACATGTGTATGTGCCCGCACATAAACTGTTAGCCGTAGAATTTGTCCCGCCTGTTGGTGTCCATGCATAGGTAAATGGTGCAACTCCGCCCGTAATGACTGTTGCAGCACTTCCGGCACAGTTTCCGAAACAGGGCTCATTTCCTGTTGCATTGGCTGCAACCGTAAGTGTGTTGCTGGTGATAGTCACTGAATCTATCGCGGTGATACATCCTGTTGCATCTTTGACTGTTAATGTATATGTTCCAGCGCTAAGTCCGGATACTGAAACAGTGGTTTGATTGCCTGGTGTCCATAAGTAAGTATAAGGAGAAGTGCCTCCGCTTACTATTGCAGTAGCACTGCCATTACTAAGCCCGCATGAAGCATTTACAAATGAAATGCTATCTGCTAAAGGGCTACCACCGCATATGGGAGTTACTATTACTTCTCCATTCCCCGACTCAAATCCTTGGGTTTGGGTAATAGCACTGGCGCAAGGTTCCACATAATTACTGCCACCCCCGCCACCGCCGCCGGCCCAAGTACCCGCGCATGCTGTGATTTGGCAATTTACTCCGTTTGCTCCTGTTAATGTTCCACCGGCTCCTCCCCCACAACCTGCTGCAGAACCAGCCTGGCTATTTCCGGGCGCATCGCCTCCCATTCCGCCAACACCTAATACTCCTGCCAGTCCATTTTTGCCGCCATCTACAGCAC
>DATHOL010000289.1:0-9554 GCA_035484895.1 Bacteroidia bacterium
TATCAATCCAGTTATACCGAATCAGGCGATACTTCCTCAGTTACTTTCTGGATACGTTTGCAACCGATAAAAGTTTCTGAGAAAATAACCTTAAAAGATATAGAATTTGGCGGAGACAGTCCCAATATTCTTCCGAATTCCAAACCGGCGCTTGATTACATTCTCCAATTTTTATTAAATAATCCCAATGTTAAAATAGTCATCAAGGGTTACACCAATGACCCTAACCATACGGCCGCTGAAAAATACGACCAGGTTTTATCTGAAAAAAGAGCTAACTCTATAAAGAGCTATCTCTCATCGCATGGAGTTGATAAAAAAAGAATGGAATGCATCGGCTATGGAAGCACCAAACTGGTATATCCTCATCCTATCAGTGAAGACCAAAAGATTGCGAACAGGAGGGTTGAGATAGAGATTCAGTAAACTTTTAGCCCGGGAGTAAGTTAAAGTTACCAGTTTCTTGATTCCAGGAAATTTCCGTTAGCATCGGAAAGATATTTTAGAACCCTTTTTAGAATCACTAAAACTAAAATCCGTTAAATGTGTAATAACTCCATCGCCGTTTTTTAATTCATAAGCCAATTGGATGGTATCATTCGGAAAATTCTTAGCTGATAGTCTTTTGCCGTTTGAGGAATATCACCGCAGAAATGCTTTTTTCACGTTTAACTAAGGTTAAATGTTACTTTAATGTTATTTAAATATTTTTAAATTTATCAAACATTAAAATAGTTTATCGCAAAACAACAGGCAATCAGCTTTTAGTGAATTTTAAATGTTAATTTTTCAAAAATAATTTTATTTTACTTGTATTTTGTTTAAATAGTTGAATATATTTGTCGTTACAATTAATAAATTAATAATTTTTAAAACAAAAATCGTTATGGATGAGTACATTGGAATATTAAAAATTTTTGCAGGCCTTTATGCGCCTCAAAACTATCTGAATTGTGATGGAACGCTTTTGCCTATTAATCAATATCAGGCATTATTCTCCATTATAGGAACAACATACGGAGGAAACGGGACCTCCAATTTTGCATTGCCAGATTTAAGGGCATGTGTCCCTATCGGCATCACAGGGAGTGGACCGGCTCCACAACCCCCTATGACTGTAAACCAAGGCCAGAAAGGTGGTTCATCAAGTGTGGCCATTACCGTTAATAACATGCCTTTGCATACGCATACTGCTACGCTGAATGTGAATTCAGGCAATTCGGCCAATTCTGTTCCTGTAGCCGGTAATTCAATTGCTACTCCCGGCACATCTACCGGCCATGGACAATTTACAGGAACGCTTGGATTTAATGCAGTAGCGCCAAATATCGCATTAAGCGGCGGTTCTGTTATTAATGCTCCAATTGGTGGCAGCCAACCGATTAATACCCAGCCTCCTTATTTGGGAATCAGGTATATTATTTGTATAAACGGAATATTTCCTCCACGTCCTTAATTTCTGGTTAAATCACATAAAAAGGGGAGACTAATTTTAGTCTCCCCTTTTTTTTCTAACGTAATTTGCTATAGGTAATACGTTTCAGCCTCCGTCGTAATTTTAAAAATAATTAATTTAAAATTGTTTTACAATTATATAAGCCGTGTTTATATTTCCCTATATTTGCCTAGCAAACAAAATGGATTAATACTTTTTTTAAACAAACTTGATTATGAATGATGATGATTATGTTGGAACGATCCATATTTTCGCGGGGAATTATATACCCGCAAACTATATGGAGTGTGATGGTGCGGTTATACTTATCAATGCGTACAAAGTGTTATTCGCTGTTATTGGAACAACGTATGGAGGAGATGGAGTACAAAAGTTTGCCTTGCCTGATTTAAGAGGGGCTTTCCCTATAGGCATCACCTTGCCGGGAACGACCTCGCCCCCTGCAATGGTAGTATTCCTGGGCGAGAAGGGAGGTTCAACAAGCCAGGTTCTTACAAATAATGGCTTACCTTCACATACGCATTCTGTAGTACCTGATCGCCCTGCTGCAGGTCATATAAATGTTAGTTCGGCTAATGCCACCGATTCTACCCCTGTGGCAGGTGACTCAATTGCAATACCCGGCTTAATTGATGGCCATGGAAATTTTACAGGCACACTTGGGTTTATTCCTGCTCCGCCTTCTGTTGCATTAAACAATGCTACTCTCTCAATGAATTCGGTGAATATCACTAATTCATTAACAGGAGGTAGCCAGTCGTTTAGCACTATGTCACCCTATTTGGGTGTCAGGTATCTTATCTGCGTAAACGGGATGTTGGCGGGACATGCTCCATCCTAATCAGGTACACTAAATAGATTAATAATTTTTTAAACAAGTTTCATTATGATTGAGTATATCGGAGGAATCAAAATTTTCGCAGGGGTTTTATTACCTGCGAACCACATGGAATGTGATGGTTCGCTTATAGCTATTAATGACGCTACCGGGCCATTATTCTCTGTTATTGGAACCACGTATGGAGGAGACGGAATCTCTAATTTTGCCTTGCCCGATTTAAGAAGGATTTTTCCTGTAGGGGTCGGACAAAGACCAGGGTCTCAAACAACTATAGCTCTCGGCCAAAAAGGAGGTTATGCAAGTATAGCGCTTGGAGTCAATAACTTGCCGGTACATACACATATTCCAACCTCCGGTGGCCGTGTTAACGCTAATATGCTTGTAAATGCAAGCTTTTCCAGCCATTCCACACCCCAAGCCGGCGATTCAATTGCACAATCAGCGAATACGATGGGGGGAAATACTTTTATTACACCCGGATTTAATACTTCTACGCCGGATGTCGTATTAAACAGTGGCACTCTATCATCCTCTCTGAATGTTATAAATACAAACACGGGAAACGGCCGGGCCATTAGTACTATGTCGCCCTATTTTGGGGTTAGGTATATAATCTGCGTAACAGGCGCAATAGCTCCACGCCCTTAACCCAGTTAAACGCTAAACAAATTAATAATTTTTTCAAACAAATTTCATTATGGACGAGTATCTTGGAATGATTCAAATTTTTGCAGGAACTTATTTGCCTTATGGTTACCTGGATTGTGATGGCTCGGTTTTGCATATTAGCGCTTATCCCGCATTATTCAATGTTCTTGGAACAACATATGGAGGAAATGGGCAGTACACTTTTGGCTTGCCTGATTTAAGAGGCTGTGCCCCCATAGGTATCACCGGAAGCGGGCCTGGCTACCAGTCGCTGGTGCCTATAAACCTTGGCCAGAAAGGGGGGGCAGCAACTCAAACACTTACTACGAATAATATGCCATCGCATACGCACATTGCTACAATTAGCGGCCCTCTTGTTGGTACGGTAAAAGTAAGTTCAGGCAATGCAGACCATAATAAGCCCAATACAGGTGATTCAATTGCCACCCCGGGGTCAATAGAGCATGGCAATTTTGTAGGTACAGCCGGGTTTAACACTTCGGCACCTGACGTTGCATTACACAATGCCACTCTATCAATTAATTCTTTGAATATTACTAATTCAATGGTTGGAGGTAATCAACCTATTAATACCATATCACCCTATTTAGGGGTTAGGTTTATTATTTGTGTTTATTCTTCACAAACTTAGCCCTGTATAAAGGAATTTCATGTATGAAAGAGTATATGAAAAGGAACTTTTACGCTAAAATCCCTCTCGAAATAACAATCTTCTGAACCTCGGTTGTTCCCTCGTAAATCTGGGTAATCTTAGCATCGCGCATCAGGCGCTCTACATGGTATTCTTTCACATAACCGTAACCCCCATGTATTTGAACAGCTTCAACCGTTGTGTCCATAGCCACTTTGGAAGCGAATACTTTTGCCATAGCTCCGGCATTTGTATAGTCCAGGTGATGGTCCTTTAGCCATGCAGCTTTCAGGCATAGTAAACGGGCAGCATCAATTTGGGTAGCCATATCGGCCAACTTAAATTGAATGGCCTGATGTTCGCAAATAGGTTTCCCAAAAGCTTTTCTTTCTTTAGAATAAGCAAGAGCCAGTTCATAAGCGCCTGAAGCAATTCCCAATGCCTGGGAAGCAATACCAATGCGGCCTCCGCTTAACGTTTTCATAGCGAATTTGAAACCAAAGCCATCTTCGCCAATCCGGTTTTCTATAGGAACTTCCACATCTTGAAACATGAGCGAATGGGTATCGGAACCACGAATGCCAAGTTTGTTTTCTTTCTTTCCGATGATGAAACCGGGCATACCTTTTTCAACTATGAAAGCATTGATGCCTTTATGTTTTTTCTCCGGATAACTCTGTGCCATTACCAGATATACCGATGCACTGTTACCATTGGTAATCCAGTTTTTGGTGCCGTTTAAAATATATTTATCTCCTTTAAGAACCGCTGTTGTATGTTGTGATGTAGCATCGGAACCTGCTTCCGGTTCCGACAAACAAAAGGCTCCTATAATTTCACCTTTCGCTAATGGAACCAAATATTTTTGTTTTTGTTCTTCGGTTCCGAATTCTTCCAACCCCCAGCAAACAAGAGAATTGTTTACCGACATAACTACCGAAGCCGAAGCATCTACTTTAGAGATTTCTTCCATAGCCAAAACATACGATATGGCATCCATACCGCCACCTCCGTATTTTGGATTAACCATCATACCAAGAAACCCCAATTCGCCGAGTTGCTTCATTTCCTCCACAGGAAATTTTTGGTGTTCATCACGTTCTATTACACCGGGCTTCAGCACATCGTTGGCAAAATCGCGTGCCGCTTTTTGTATCATTAAGTGCTCTTCAGACAGTTGGAAATTCATGCTTGAGTTTTATTTTTCTGGTCGCAAATATATATAAATCCTGTTGTTTTTAGCCTCAACCTTCTTCTATGTGTCGCCGAGAGTTTTAGCGGTATTGCAAAGAGTCTTTTAATAATTGTCCATCAGGCTCCGACTTCAACTTACAATTATTTGCTCCAAATGATGTTTTAAATGCCCAACATAGTCTTCAATTATGAACTCCAGGGTCATTTCATCGTGGTTGTCAACTGTAGCAGTATTGGATAATTTGGCGGGGTTTATATTCCATAGTATATGCAGCAAATGAAAGTTATAGGCTTCCCACAGCCTGATAAGTTCATTCCACGAAACCGTATTGTAATGCTGAACAGATATCCATTGTTCCTGTTCATATCCCGGAAGTTTCAGGTTGTTTTCCAGCTGCATTCTTACAAACCGCTGATGGTTATTGGCAGCAGAATCTATCAAGTGGCCTAATATTTCTTTCTTACTCCATTTATCGGCAGCAGGTTTCTCAGCTGCTTCATCTTCCGAATATTTAAGTAGTTTTTTGGATGATTCGTCCAGAACTCTTTCAAATTCTACAATAGTGCTTTTTATTTGGTTCATCAGTGGTTCATTATGTGAAACATTTCTTCTCTTTTTGCTCTCAGTCCTTTAGCTTGTCCAATCGGTGCTTCGAGCACATCATTTTTAATGGCTTCCATCGCTTCCGTCAGAAACTCATGCAACGGTATTCCGCCGTGGGTTTGGGTTTTATCGGTTCTTCGCTGATGCCCAAGTTCTGTATCGGTTGATGGTGGGATAATTTCAAAAACTTTTACCGTTGTATTTTTCAATTGATGCCTCAACGACATCGTTAGTGAATGAAGAGCCGCTTTGGCGGCACAATATACAGGCATAAATGAAATTGGCACAAATGCCAGTCCCGATGAAATATTGATAAGTGCAGAATTGCTTTTGCCGGATAAATGCTTTGCAAATAGCGATCCAAGATGTATCGGCGCAATAAGATTTATTTCTATTTCTTCCCTTATGGGGCCCAGGTTTATAGGTTGGGTGAGGTCGGTTGCCAGTTGTATCCCTGCATTATTCATCACAATATTCGTTTCCGGATAATCTTTCAACACTGTATTACATAAATCTTCTCTTTGGTTGGCATCAGCAATATCGCAGGTAATAGTAATTAAATCCGGGTGTTTTATTTTCAAAACATTTAATCTTTCAACTCTGCGTCCGCAGATGATTACCTTATTTCCCAGTTTCAGAAACTCCTCGGCAAAGGCCAGTCCAATGCCCGAAGTTCCCCCGGTAATTAAAATGGTGTTGTTGGATGTTTTCATATAGGAATATGTTAGGATGTAAATGTACGCATTCGGTCTTTGCAGTTGATAAGAAATTGTTAACTGCCGGTAATAAATACACAGAAGGATATTCTTTTTTTGGAATAGAAAATGAATTACCAAGCCAATAAAAGAAGGCTTTGCCATTTCCAATTCATTTTGGGCATATTTAGCAGGAAGGCCTGACCACAAAAAGCTTTAAAGTGACCAGGGTATGGCTTGAAAAATATCTTTTTGAATGTCCTGTATTTTAATACAGGACATGACATTTCCAAAAGCCTATTTTATAATAACCAATTTTCCTTCGCCTAATAAAGAACCGGATTCATTTACAACACGATAGAAATAAACTCCGCTGGGCTGATCAAGATTAATTGAAATTAGCTGTTGGCTATTAGCTAATGGCTGATTTGAATACACTTTCTCTCCAAGCACATTATAAATTTCAACTAATGACTTACCGCTTACTACTGATGACTGAATAGTAAAGCTGCCATTGTTGGGATTAGGATAAACAGTTATAGCGGATGAATTGCTGATGGCATTTATTCCGGTTGACAGGTTAACTAATACACAAATACTATCCACACAACCATTATGGTCGGTTACGGTGCAGCAATATGTACCTGCACACTGGTTGCCTATAGAATCTGTTGTTTGATTATTGGGAGACCATAGGTAAGTATAAGGAGGTGTGCCACCGGAAGCGCTAACTTTCGCCGTTCCATTGCAAGGTCCGTGATCCACAGTAGAAGTTTTCACCATAGTAATAGCTGAAGGCTGGGTCAGGATGATTGTAGATGCTGTTGAAGAATTACCACATGAATCTGTAACGGTTACACTGTAACTTCCTTGTGTTAGTCCGCTGATAGTTGCAGTTGTTTTTGCATTGGACCATAAATAGGTATAAGGTGTGGCACCTCCGCAAGGTGCAGCTGTAGCGGTTCCGGAACCAAAGCAATTTAATCCGGCACCAGATGCAGCGGTACTTAGTGCAGACGGGGTTTGAATAACAATTTCATCTACCCCTACCGGATATAGATCGCCGTTCAAATCTCCCGCAGTAACCAAAAATTGAAACTTGAAGTTGGCAACAAGATCAGCGGAAGGAATATTTACGGTTACAGGAACCCATGATGTAGTGCAACCCACAAGGTCGGACCAAACTGTAGTATATCCGCTGCCGTTATTAAACTGTAAAGCAAGGGTAGCCTGTGACCCCGAAGCTCTGCAATCTCCATTAAAATAATAAAAGGTAAACTTAGTACCGCAATTGGCGCTGCTAAGGTTAACCACCGGAGAAATTATATTTCCCGTTGTTGCCGTATTGGCATCCCAATTGTCAAATAATGCAGAATGGGCTGTACCATTAGCTGCACAGGTAGGAATTGGCTGGTATGCCTGTCCGCAGATATCATCATTACTTGCCCAGGTACCTATGGCATCATCTCTATGCAAGGTATTGTTGCCATCGTTTGCATTGGCACTTCCCCAGGTTTGGCTTGCCGGAATTGTTGCCGGGGTGCCGCCAGTCATTACTACATTGTTCTTGTAAATAGTTGCTGTTCCTTCAAAATTTTGAGAGAATAGCGTAGTATATGCCGCTGCTGAAATAGTAACAGAAGCCGTTCCGGTGCATCCGTTACGATCCGTTGCGGTAATGGTATATGTTCCCGCACTAAGGCCTGTTGCGGTAAGGTTTGTTCCGCCATTAGGTGACCAGCTATAAGTATAAGGAGCAGTTCCTCCGGTTGCCGCATTGGCCGTAGCACTACCAGAGCCGATACAATTCGAATTTGTTTGTGATGCTATTGAAATATTCAGAACAGGCTGGGTTATGGTTGCTGTGGCAAATCCCTGGCATCCGTTTTTATCGGTTGCTGTAATTGTATAAACTCCGGCGCTTAGGTTAGATGCAGTAAGGTTAGTTCCTCCGCTTGGTGTCCAGTTATATGTATACGGAGATGTTCCTCCGCTGGCTGCGTTAGCTCTCGCACTGCCTGCTGAACTGCAATTTGCACCTGTGGTAGCAGCTATGGTAATGGTAAGCATTGGTTGGGTAATAGTTACAGATGCTGTTGCAGTACAACCGTTATGATCGGTTACTGTAATGGTGTAACTTCCCCCGCTAAGGCCTGTTGCAGCAAGATTAGTTCCGCCTGCAGGCGACCATGAATAGGTATAAGGCTGTAAGCCGCCCGTTGCAGCATTTGCCGTAGCAGTTCCGCCAACAGCACAGGTTGCATTTGTATGTGAAGCAATAGTTATGCCAAGCGTTTTAAATATCGTCGGGTTTGAAGCAAAACCATTTGCTGTAACAACGAGTGAATATGTTCCTGCCGGAAGAGCTGCCGGAAGAGAAAAGCTTACGGTATCTTCCAAACTATCCGTTTGCAATGCACCTATCCTGTTCCAGTTGGTAGTTTTGCAATAATAAACATTGGTTCCGTTGCTTAAGCGTATAATAGGATAGTTGGTTTCCATTTGCCAATCATCACCAAACCCTGCTCCTTCAGAAATGCCATTAAAGAGCTTACCGGTTAGCTTATAATTAGGGCAACCTCCTGGAATGATGGCATTGATGGTTGGTTTGCCTTGTGGAATGGCAGCGCTTCCCGGAGTGTAAACCCAGTATTGGTTAACACCTTCTTCCGATTCCCCTAACATAACTTGCCCATTTGGTAGTTGGAGCATATTGGAAAAATTACATGGTACACCTGCAATTTGGTCTGTCCCGATGGTAGGTAAAACAGATGTAACCTGTGTAAAAGTATTGGTAGTATAATCATATTCTAAAAAATAAATAGGAGCGAGAAATTGGTTGGCATTGCTTGTGTTTATTGGAGAGACTGCCAAAAGAATATGGCCATTTACCATCATACATCCGGCAGCATCCGTCATAGATACCTGGGTTCCGCTAATAACGGGAAAATCTGCAATTTGTGTCCAGGTACCCGGGCTCGTATTTCCGGAAGGGGTGTACATTACGTTATGAGCGCTGGCGCCAAAGAAAACTGCTTTACCATTAGGAAGCATAAAAGCAGGCCCTGCTTCTTCACCATATGGGTCGTATATTTGTACCGGAACGGTGGCATCAGTAACCCAAGTATTTGTTTGGGGAATATAACGGCATGAATTGGTGGAATTGATTCCAATAAATAAAGTACTGCTGTCCGGAAGTTTCAGCCATGCTGCTTCATCGTGATTCAGGGGAGCTTGTGGTGCAGTGGTCCAATTGTTGGTGCCGTTAGTATAAAATAAATCATCGAACGAAGGATTATTACCGCTTTGCAAACCTACAAGTACAGTTCCATTATAAAGAATTTCGGAATTCCCGTCATAAATATTTTGGTTTCCTGTAACCGCATTGGTATTAGTCCATGTGTTGGCAACAGGGTCATACACTTCGCCGCGGGTGGCACCGGCTCCATATTCTCCTCCGGCAG
>DATHOL010000290.1:0-3334 GCA_035484895.1 Bacteroidia bacterium
GTGAATGGCAGCAAAGTAACCAAGAAGATGGTTATTACCGAGTAATAGCTTTTAAGCAATAAAAGAAAAACCCTGGCGTTAAACTGTCAGGGTTTTTTTATGCAATTATGTTTACCTTTGATGCTCCTTTACTAAATACTATCCTTTGAAGACGACATTATTAACCACTTGCCTGTTCCTGTTCTTTTTGCTGCCTTTTACAAATGCACAAAGCTATTTCCATCAAACGGCTAAAGGCGGAGTGGACCATCGCATACATGGCGATACTTTGATTATTCTTGAAAACAACTTTACCGTTGATTATTATCAGGCCGATATGAATGCCTTTGGCGCTAATTATGTCAGCCAGCAACCCCAGCTAATCAATAAATATTATAGTTTTCCTACAGATACTTCAAACTTATTTAATACAAAAAACTACGATTGTGTTAATTCTGTAACGGTAGCTTTTGATAGCCTTTACGATCCTTACCAGCACACTTCGTTCTCAGCAGATACTTTTATAAGTTTTGGAATAGATTATGTTTATGTTCCTATAGTACAAGTGAACCATAGTGGTAAGAATGACACGCTTGAATTACAACTTAAAACGGTAGATGCCTATGGCTATCCTACTCCTACCATTTTATTGGATACGCTTTTCCTCGCCGACTCTGCCAATCATGATTCTTTAGGCAACATGAACAACTACCAAATTAAAACACTCAAATGGAATTTAGGCGCTTATTTTGTTAGCGGTGCAAAATTTGCCGTCACCATGATTTATTATGACCGTAGCAAACTAGATAGCTGTTGGTTTATCTATGGTTACCATTCCTTTAATACCAATACCTGCCCTGCCCTGTCTGCCGGAACAAATACGCTTGCATTGCCAACCGATTTTTCAAGAATCCCTTATCCTTCCGGAAAACTTATTGCAAATAGCTTTGCTCTCTGGAACCAATATTATGCCTATGGTTCCCTGCCAACAGAAGGGGGTAATGATGTTTTTTACCCTTGCGATACCAATGACAGGACATTCCATGCAGGTGTTGATGGAGCCAACTTTTTACAGGACATCCATATTTATGTGCAAGATACGGCCTCCGCTTATTTGGGTGTGAAGAACATTACCTCTCCCTTTTCTCTTATAAGCCAAAACTATCCGAATCCGTTTAACGATAAAACTACTATTACCTATACTATTAACAAGATTGCCGATGTAAACTTTACTGTGGTGGACCTTACCGGCAGAATAATAATTTCTCAAACCTATACCAAGATGCCCCCCGGGCTGCATTCTGTAATTGTGAATGCAAACGCTTTAAGCCCCGGCGTTTATTTCTATTCGTTTAGCGCTTCGGGCTCAACGGCAACCAAAAAAATGGTGGTTTATTAAATCTCAGGATTCTCCGTTATAAAAAAAGTATCATCCATTTTTGCAAGAGTTCTGCGCACAAGCTCTTCCAGTTCGCTTAATATCATTGCCGTTGCACCCCACACGGTATGCCCCGCAAGGTTGTACGACGGAGTAATTTTTTTGTCGCCCGTGCTAAGCATAATCAGTCCCTCCATCTTGGTATCCTGTTGCAACAACTGAAATATATTTACATCAAAATATGCCTGAACCTCTCCTTGGCTGATGATGGCGGATTCTTCTTTTTCACTTGCGCCGATAAAAGGATGCACCCAAAAATTACTCGGTGGAATATACAAGGGTGTAAGCACTCCCACC
The DNA here is from genome assembly GCA_035484895.1 of Bacteroidia bacterium. Taxonomy (GTDB): domain Bacteria; phylum Bacteroidota; class Bacteroidia; order JABEUT01; family JABEUT01; genus JABEUT01. The sequence goes on from DATHOL010000290.1 coordinate 1,715, forward strand.
ATTGAAACTTTATCTGCCTGCAAGCCTACTTCTTCATTTGCCTCCCGGAGTGCAGTATTCCAATAACTACCATCGCTTTGCTCCTTTTTCCCCCCGGGAAAGGCTACCTGTCCACTATGTACCCCGCCTTCCGTGCGCAGGATTAACCGCGTATATATTTTACTGCCGCTCGGATAAAGCCATACAAGCACCCCGCTTTGACGTGCCTTATCTTTTACTCCCGGAAGGTATTGTTTGTGAACCCTGCCTAACGGAGCCATCCGCTTTTGCGCCTCCCAGCCGGGAAGCCCGTTGCCCATTTCAGCTTTTAATTTATTAATAAACTCGGAATACATACAAATTATTCTGCAAGTTGACGCAATAGCTTAATGTTTACTTCATCCATATTATTGGCCTCGTCGGTTTCAATAACCTTGGGTATATGCGGAAATTTTTTCATCATTAATTTAAATGCCAGCGGGCCTATTTTGCCCTGGCCTATATGCTCATGCCGGTCAATTCGGCTGGCAAATTCACCCTTCGAATCATTCAGATGAATAGCGCAGAGTTTATCCATACCTATAATATGATCAAAATCCTGCCATGTTTTATGGAAGCCTTCTTCAGTAGCAATATTATAACCCGCAGCAAAGGCATGGCAGGTATCAAAACAGGTACCAATTCTATCGGAACCTGTAAGGTCCATAATATTACTGATGTGCTCGAATTTATATCCTACATGGGAGCCTTGGCCTGCAGTATTTTCAAGCAGTATTTTTACTTTGGAGCCATGCGTTTCATGCACCACTTTTTTCAGTGAATCGGCTATTCTTTCCATAGCTTCTTCCGGGGTGCTTTCTCCCGCTGCGCCGGGATGCAGAACGGTGTATGCCAGGCCAAGCTCAGTACAACGAACTACTTCTTCCGTAAAACCCGCTATAGATTTATTACGCAATTCCGGATCGGCACTGGCAAGATTAATAAGATAGGAAGCATGTGAAAAAATAACTTTCACCTGCGGGTTTTGGTTCCACGCATCTGAAAAAGCTTTTTTCTCTTCCGCCGATATGGGCTTGGCTTTCCACTGGCGTTGGTTTCGGGTGAAAACCTGAAAAGTATCCAGTCCGAGGGTACGGGCCTCTTCAAATGAATGCTCCAGTCCCCCGCTTACTGAACAATGTACTCCTAACAACATAATTTATTTATTTTTATAATGTAGAATAAAAATCTTAGCGAAGACGCAAGATAGTAAATTATCATATATGGCATTCTAGTCAATCCGAACCTAACTCGCTTTCTTTAGGGTACTTATTGAGTCGTTTAATTAATTTTCATACATTTGGTAATAAATTATAAGGAAGATATATGGTTGCTGAATTTGCCGCAGAGATATTTGAACGGGAGTTGAATAAACTTATCGAAGAGATAAAACTTTACCCGAACGAAGGGAAAATATGGCAATTAACTGCCGGAATTAAAAATTCGGGTGGCAACCTTTGTATGCATATATGTGGTAATTTACAACACTTTATAGGCCATGTGCTGGGCAATTCGGGGTACATACGAAACCGGGACAGGGAATTTACAGTTACCAATATACCCGCAATCGAGTTAATAGCTGAAATTCAAAAGACTACGGAG
>DATHOL010000291.1:0-4693 GCA_035484895.1 Bacteroidia bacterium
AAGATTACTGCCATTTATTTTGTTTCAAGCTATTAGCCATCAGCTATTAGCCAATAGCCATTAAATGTACAAAGGTATTATTCCACATGAAAAGCAAAAAATAATAATATCAGGCATAGTGTATTTGTAAATTATTAGTAATATTGCAGTGTCTTTCTGCTCTACTTTCCCAAAGACATCTTATTCCGATAAAGCATTTTCTCTCCCCCTCTTTGTTTTTAATCAACCTATTTTATTAAATATATACATGTACGACATTCTTGAACTTAATAGCAAATCATTGGTACAATTACGTGAAATTGCCAAGGAAATGAAGCTTCACAAGGCTGAACACCTGAAAAAACAAGACCTTGTTTCCCGGATTCTAGATTCGCAAATTGCATCGGAAGCCGCTACGCCTGAAATAATTGCTGCACCCCAAATTCCTTCGGTGGTGGCAGAAGAAACCCCTGTTAAGCCAATTGAAAAAACAGAAGGTATAGAATTTGAAGCCCCTATGGAGCTTTTGTCAGACCTGAATACAGTTGATACAAAACTTACAGAGCCGATTACAAATGCACCTCAGATAGAACCGGCAAAGGAAGCACCGTTGGATTTCGGTTTCAATGAAAAACCACAGGAAGCGCCTAAACCTAAAGAATCTGCGTATAACTTTGATAATATTGTGCAGGCTGAAGGCGTACTCGAAATCATTCCCGAAGGATATGGGTTTCTCCGCTCTGCCGATTATAACTATCTCAATTCTCCCGATGATGTATATGTATCGCAAAACCAAATTCGCTTATTCGGATTAAAAACAGGTGATACCGTGTTGGGTTATATCCGCCCTCCTAAAGAAGGCGAAAAGTATTTCCCACTTTCAAAAATTGAACTTATTAATGGAAAGTCTCCCGATTTAGTGCGCGACCGTGTTCCATTTGACTTTCTTACTCCGCTTTTCCCTTACGAAAAATTTAACCTGGCTGCACACCCGCAAGCTACTCTTTCAAGCCGTGTGGTAGATATGTTTACCCCTATTGGTAAAGGCCAACGGGGATTGATTGTATCTCAACCCAAGACAGGTAAAACGGTTTTGCTGAAAGAAATTGCCAATGCTATCGCATCCAATCACCCGGAAGCATACTTATTAATATTACTTATTGATGAACGCCCCGAGGAGGTTACTGATATGGCGCGCAGCGTGAAAGCTGAAGTGGTATCATCTACCTTTGATGAGCCTGCCGAACGCCACGTTCGTATTGCTAACATAGTATTGGAAAAAGCCAAACGTATGGTAGAATGCGGCCATGATGTGGTTATCTTATTGGATTCCATTACCCGCCTTGCACGTGCTTATAATACTGTTTCTCCTGCTTCAGGTAAGGTTTTATCGGGTGGGGTAGAAGCTAACGCCCTTCAAAAGCCTAAGCGTTTCTTTGGCGCCGCCCGTAAAATAGAAAACGGTGGCTCGCTTACCATTCTTGCTACAGCCCTTATTGATACCGGCTCTAAAATGGATGAAGTTATTTTTGAAGAGTTTAAAGGTACCGGTAACATGGAATTGCAGCTTGACCGCCGCCTCTCTAACAAACGTATTTACCCTGCTATCGATATTGTTGCTTCCAGTACCCGTCGTGATGACCTCCTGGTGGATAAAGAAGCCCTCCAACGCCTATGGATTCTCCGTAATCACCTTACGGATATGACTCCTATCGAGGCTATGGAATTCCTGCGTGAACGCCTGGCCCGTACCAAATCGAACGAGGAATTCATGCTCACCATGAACGGCTAGTCGGAGGCCGACTGCCAATTAGTCCGAGCGGACCGACCAATAAATATAGGTATTCGTCATTGTCCCGAGTACTCGGGGCGAAGCAATCTTACCCTATTTGTCCAAATCTATATTCTTGCGGGAATTAAAATTTCTGCAATTTTTCTCCCACCCGAATATGTCACAAATGTCACGGTTTTTACGGTATCGTTTATAGCTAAATACTTGATAATTCCAATATAGTAAACTTAGCCTGAATGACTTCCAACCATGTCACAGTTTTTATAAATAAATCTGGAATTTAGTACTAATATTTTTGCTGTACACATGCCCGGCAAATGGGGAAACAATACTATTTGTAAATCAATTTATTTAGCCCAAATAAATGGTGGAATTTTAGTAAATAATTTCGTTAACAAACAGGTATAGAGGTTTTAGTAGCTATTATATAAATTTATGAGGTATATATAGCCGAAAAAATGGGGTTGTGACACTAAGTAGTGGTACCGAATTAGTGTCATAATTAAATATGTAAATATTCGAGTTAAAAATCAACCATATCTTTTATTGGAACTCCAAGACCTTTAGCTAATGCCTTAATTGTAGTAAATGTAGGATTTGCTTCCCCTCTTTCAATGTTTCCAACAACATTTTTAGAAAGCCCTGAGTCAAACTCCAACGCCTCTTGGCTTAAGCCCTTAATAAGTCGCAATCTTCTGAGGTTTCGCCCAAAAGCATTCAAAGTTCTTTTATCTCTTTTCCCATTCACAAAACGAAAGTCTTGTAAATAGAAAAAATTATCCACCCATTACAATTGGTATTTGGAAATTATTTTGTATTATTGCAAACTATTTACTGATAGATTATTTTATTTAATTATGTTTATATTTTTAAATCATGAAAAAAAATATTCTCCTGTTCATTGCAAGTTTTATACTTACGATAAGTTTACATGCCCAAATACTCAGTTCAAAAATCACGAGTGCAATTAGCCCTACTTGTAGCCAGGATTCCAACGGCAGTGCGGCTATTACAGCATACGGAGGATTTCAACCATATACTTATTTATGGGAACCAAGCGGACAAACAACCGATACGGCTACGGGATTATTTGCCTCTACTCAATACACTGTGATGGTGACTGATTCAGGTGGGGTGGATACTGCCATAAGCTATCTTACATTGGGCACTGTATCTACCCTATCAGTCTCAACCAGTTCGGCGGATGCAAGTTGCTTTGGCTTATTTAATGGCAGAGCCCTGGTAAATATAACCGGAGGTGTTTTGCCCTACCATGTACTATGGACACCGGGGCGAAGTACAACTATACTTGATACGGGGCTTGGAGCAGGTACATATACCTCAACTATTATCGACTCGGTGGGATGTGCTGCATCTGCCAGTACAACAATAGCACAACCTGCACAACTTGCGCTTACGGCTGCTGCTATTGATAGCATTGGGGTTGCAATTGCAAGCGGAGGCACCGCACCATATACCTATTCATGGTCGCCGGGCGGATTTACAAGTGATACCGTTAGGGGTTTACATAGCGGAACATATACAGTAACAGTAACCGATGGTAATTTATGTTCTAATATAGCAGTTGTAAGCATTACCGGAGCAGAACTTTATTTTGCTTTAGGAGACACTTCAGTAAGCTGCGGTAATCCAAGCTATTTTAGTTTTGATGTTTTAATCTCGTCCGATTCAGCCAAAAGGCTGAATGATTGTGAATTTTATTTAAATATTCCTCAAAGTGAATTTGCAGGCGATGTTTTGTTTAATGGTATTGAGATTGCTGCGGGGCCTAATTTCCAATATGACAGTGGAGCGAATGATTATCAAATAATCTGGGGCCAGCATGATAGCGTAGTAGATATTGCCTTGGGAAGCTGGGGGTATCGCTCACCACTTGGAACTATTGTTGATACTACCCAACAGGTATTATTTCATATTAGTTTGAAAATTACAAATAGCTGTGCCACCGGGGCGATAGCTTTTGACCCGTCCATTACCTATATTTCGTATTACGTATATGAGGATAGTGTATATAGTCATATGGATTCAACAAGAATATCTTATACTCTTAGCCCCTATGAATGCGGCGATTCCCTTGTCCCGCCCTATCTTTGCAACGAATATTGCTGCGCGTTGGATATGTACGGGCATTGTATAGATTCCTGCTATGATACCTGCAACACCGTCCCGATTTGGTGCTATGACACTATTGGAGTATATAGTTACGACAGCAGTTTTTCGTATTATAATTATAGAAATATACCCTATCTCAACACTTCTTATTCGGCTCCTATACCCACTTCTGTATGCCCTATGAGTATAAGCAGCTATACTAACCCCATTAATGCAGGAACAAATGCTAAAAGTGTACCGCCTAATTCATCTATTTTGACTATAAAAGGTGCAGGGTTTGGAAGCGAAAAAGGGTTGGTCAATGTTACTGATGCTAATAAAGATGCTGTTCTAACGTTAGATGATGTAGATATTTTACAATGGTCGGAAAACCAAATAATAATAAAAATGCCAGATTATTCAGTATTAGAGGATACTTTGACACCTGGTAGTGGACCATTTACAATAGCCAGTTTATGCGGTGGGTATGTAGGCGGGAATCTTCAAATAAACTATAATATAGAAAACGATTACTACCCCACAGCAAAAGAAAAGGCAAGACCCAATATAGTAATGGTGAATAGTTTAGAAAGTTTTAATTTGAGATGTGATACAAGTGTGTGGAATAATCCTAAAGCATTAGCCTGTGTGAAAAAAGCAATATTAACATGGAACTGCTATACCGGAGTCGACTGGAAATTAGGAGACGATACTGCTTTAGAAACAACACAACGTGATGGGGTTTCAGTTATATATTTTAACAATCGTAATTTTTCTGATACAGCTATATTTATGGAGACACAGCGATTT
>DATHOL010000292.1:0-5440 GCA_035484895.1 Bacteroidia bacterium
ATTACGATGACTTTGAAGTAATGGCAGCCGATAAAAAGAAAGGCTCTTTCTTCCCATCTATGTTATTATATAGTAAAGACCCGCTCAAAAATATGGCTCCGCACGAACTGGAAGCCTTTGGCCCGGTTAGTACCGTGATGCCTTATAAAAATGTTGCCGATGCTATGGCTATTGCAAAGCTTGGCAAAGGCAGTTTAGTTGGTTCCATATTTACAGAGAATGATTCTTTTGCCCGTGAAATGGTGTTGGGAACTGCCGCTTACCACGGACGTATGGTAGTAATCAATTCCAAGTCGGCCGGAGAAAGCACCGGACATGGTTCACCTCTACCCCATCTGGTTCATGGTGGACCAGGGCGTGCGGGAGGCGGTGAAGAAATGGGCGGTATGCGTGGTATATTCCATTATATGCAGCGTACGGCTATACAAGGCCACCCAACTACTATTACAGCTATTACTGATGTATACCAACCAAAATCCGAACAAATACACACCCTAACTCACCCTTTCCGCAAATACTTTGATGAATTGCAGATTGGCGAAACAGAAGTAACCCACAAGCGCACTGTTACCGAAGCGGATATCGTAAACTTTGCTAACATAAGCGGAGATAATTTTTATGCCCACATGGATGTAACCTCATTAGAGGGAACCATGTTTACCAGCCGTGTAGCCCACGGTTACTTTGTACTCTCTATGGCAGCCGGATTATTTGTAGACCCGAGAAAAGGCCCCGTACTTGCCAACTACGGACTTGATGAATGCCGTTTTGTAAAACCTGTTTACGTGGGAGCCACCCTCGGTGTGCGCCTTACCGTAAAGGAAAAAATAGCCAAAGAAAACAAAGAAGGCGAACGCCCCCAGGGCATAGTAAAATGGCAGGTAGATGTATATGATGAAACCGGGGAAACGGTTGCTATGGCTACTATTTTGACGATTGTGGCGAGGAGGGAGTAATAAGTATCTTCATGGACAAAAACACTCAGGAACTATTAAAAAGGGTTGATTATTTAATTGAACAGGGTAATTCTGTTTTAAGAACAGTTGATGATCTTCGGGTTGACCCCTCAACATTATCTGGCTTCAGAGCAGCAAGTTTGTCATTTATCTCAGGACTTTTTGGTGAAAACCATGATTATTATACTGAATTCAAAATTAATGTAAAGGATACTTATCAATCAAGAACAAAAATTGGTATTAGTATTCTTACAGCGATAAAAAATGAACTCCAACAGGGCTGGTTGACCTCAATTAAAAGCCTGATAACAGCGGAAGTTTTTTCAGATTTTTTAGAAATGAGTCAACATTTACTTGATACTGGGTATAAAGACCCTGCAGCAGTAATGATAGGTTCGGTGCTCGAAGAGCATTTAAGGCAGTTATGTTTGAAGAATGAAATTGAAATAACTTTCCAATCAGGTGAGGATATTAAGCCTAAAAAAGCTGAAACATTGAACCAAGAATTGGCAAAAAAAGCAATATATAATTTGTTAGAACAAAAGTCTGTTACTGCTTGGTTAGATTTGAGAAATAAAGCTGCTCATGGCCATTATGGAGAATTTGTAATTGGACAAGTTCAAGAAATGTATAGTGGTGTCTTGGGTTTTCTTCAACGCAATCAACTGTAGTACCCCGTAGGCGCGGATTTGCAATCCGTGCCTGAATAATCGGTAAGCTGTGCTTACCTTTTACCTACGTTATATATTAGTATAACACAGTGCGCAAGAAGAAACCGAAATACATTCTCGTTTATAGCTGCCAAACTTGTGGCATGGTATTTCCCACCCCAACCTGAAGGTCGGGGCTAATGAATGAAAATTATTCTTTCCATATTTAAGAGTATTATATAAGGGCTAAAGCCCTCTGTGAAGAATATATCGGGGTTCATTCATTAGCCCCGCCATTTATGGCGGGGAACAAGAATGGCATCTTATATAAATAGGGCTTTAGCCCTTACATAATGAAACAGAAATTTACGCAGTCAAGCAAAACCTCTCCCTCTTATCTCTCGTACCCGAAGTTGCACTTCGTGGTTTAATAACCTTTTAAGCTGTGCTTTTATCCCGTTTGTTTGGGATGCCGAACTTGTTTCGGCATTTCCCATAAGCGCTAAGTTTCACTTGTTATTTCAGAAACCGCAAGTAAACCGCCAGAAACACCAAAACAATTCCTATGTTGACGAATAGCCGTGCCCAGAAATAATTCCTGAAGAACAGGAAATCGACACCGACTATGATGGCTACCATCACAAAAATGAATACTATGTAAACCCATAAGGGATATTTTTCCATAACTTAATATACTTCCACAAAAATAGTACAAATAAGACTCCAAAGCCGCCCCTTCTTCCCTCTCTTCTCATCAAAAATGGATTCTGCCATGCCGAACTTGTTTCGGCATCTATCCAATTTCTTATCTTTGTGGTGTAGTTCATTTAACAACAAAACTATTTTAACATGAGAAAAATAATTGTCGTAACATTTATTACATTAGATGGAGTAATGCAAGCACCCGGCGGCCCTGAGGAAGATGAATCGGGCAGTTTCAAATATGGCGGTTGGAGTGCACCATATGGTGATGAGGTTTTTGGCAAAGTGATGCAAAAACAGATGAAACCTTCAGACCTTCTTTTGGGCAGGAAAACATTTGAGATTTTTGCCAACTACTGGCCTGAACATGCCGACTTTTGGCCGGGTATCAATGATGTTAAAAAATACGTCTTGTCCAAAACCTTGAAAAAGCCAAATTGGAAAAACTCGGTTATCCTGAAAAGCCTGGCGGATATTAAAAAACTGAGGAATTCGAAAGGTTCTGAGCTTAAAGTCTGGGGCAGTGGTGAGTTGGCTCAATTGCTGCTTAAAAATGATTTAGTAGACGAACTCTGGCTCAAAATTTACCCGGTGACGCTTGGTAAGGGGAAAAAGTTGTTTGACAAAGGCACGATTCCTGTGGCTTTTAAATTAACGGAGAGCACGATTACACCAAAAGGGGTGATTTTTGCCAATTACAGGCGATCCGGAAAAGTGAAGATTGGTACTGTTGGAGAATGAGGGAAACGTGAAAAGTACTTTACTTCCGCTTCAACCCCGCTTCTATCATCCCCTTCAGTACTTTCAGATCGATATCGGCCAGCTTATTTATATACACGCAACCCATGCCGGCCTTATACTTACCGAGCTTTTCAAGCGCAGCAGCTTGTTCATCTACGTATGTACCAAAGTACAAGGACAGGTTCGCTTTACGCGGTGCAAAGCCTATCCGCATCCAGTCCGATTCGCGGCCTGTTGTCGGGCTTTTGTGTCTTTTGATGCCAAAACCGATGAAGGAATTGCTCCACAGTACCGGCTCTTCCTTGCTGGCTTTCTTCATCATTTCCAGCAGCACAAAGCTGTCTTCGCGCTTTTGTTCAGGCGTAATTGTATTGAGGAAGTCCTCCACGCTTGCGTTGGTCGGTTTTATCTTGTTGTCAGCTAGTTTTGGTTTCTTGTCAGCCATTTTTTTGAATTCCTATGTGTTTCATTTTCAAGTCTGACAAGTATACAAAAAATAAATGTTCCGCAAGAGCAACCATGCCTCTAATTCGGTACCGCTAATTAGTGAATTTTGCTTACCATTGCAATACAGATATTACCCTCAAGCAAAACCATCATGGAAAATATAAGCCCTGAAGCACACAAAGAAAACCTCATGGAAAGGGAGGCAGAAAAATTGTATGAAAAGTACAGGGAGGACTTTAAAAACTTCCTGAAAGGCCTGGAAACAGAGGGACGCGGAACAAAGGAAGCTTTTGTGCTGCTTCATGCGCACGCCTTTGATGGAAAAGAATTAACGCATGATGAGAAGAAAGAAATAGAGGAGCAAATGAAGGACTTGCTTAAAACCACAGGCCTGGTAGGCATAGCTATAATGCCCGGTGGAACACTGATATTCATCCTGGCAAAATTCCTGAAATTTAATAAATACATTATTCCATCTGCATTCCTGGAGCCCAGAGCGGGAGATGGTATGGGCCAACTGAAGCCATAAGACAAGCAAAACAAAAATTTATATAATAGCAGCTAAAACCTCTTAATCTGCATGTTAAGGTAGTTTCATGATGATTTTAAAACTCCTAAAACTACACTTAACCATTTGAATTAATGATAATTACAACATTTGCGTGTGCCATATATGTGTACAGCAAAAAATTTAGCTCTAACTTCCAGATTTATTTATAAAAGTTGTGACACTTTAGCTATATGCAATCTATCAGCATATTAAATAAGATATATTGCTATTTTTGTTAGATTAAATACATGAAAAATCGTGACATTTGTGACATATTCGCCTGCAATTATTTTGCACCCCACCGTATAATTTTAAGCAGTACAGCTATCACCGCGATGACAAGCAGCCAATGTATAAGAGTACCTAAATGAAATACAAAAAAGCCCAATAGCCACAATATAACTAACGCTACCGCAATAAAATAAAGCAAGCATCCCATGGCGTTTTGATTTTAAATGCTTTTACAAATATAGTTAGAAAATTACCTCAACCATTTTTTCAGCATTGCGTGTGTTAGAGTAAATTGGCTGTAGCAGCTGCTTTCGGCGGTCTATTTCAAATGGTGGGAATTCCTGTTCAAATAAATTAAGAATAGTATTCCGCATTTCATCAGTATCTTTGGCAATATGGCAAAACGGGGCAAGCCCATTATCCTCTACCATCATGGGATTCACCACACAAAAGCGTCCTTCAAAAAGTGCATTAATCAACTTATGTTTTATGCCTGTGGGTTGAAAAGTAGGCAACACATTCATTTGTGCATTTTGAATCAACTCCTTTAAAGCGGGCGCAGATGGAGCGTTTATAAACTTTATATTATCTGCCTTTGTAGTTTTAGCAAGAATAGAGGCGCCAGTACCCGCTATAATCAAAGGTATTCGTAACCCCGGAAAAACTTTTTGAATCAGGAATTCAGCAGCCTGTATATTTTCAGCAACGGTAAGGTTACCGTGATAGAGGGCATACTTACCTTGTCCAGCCTTGCAGTCTATGGTATCATTAAAAATAAAAGGTGGCACATATTCTACGCTCGGAAATTGTGCTGAAAGGGTAGCATGGTCGCGTTCAGAGACAGAAAACAGGCATTTGGCACGGTCTAGGTTCTTTTCAAATTCCTTCAAGCGTTCCGATTCTTTTTGATAGTAATATTTCTTTAAGGGATGCGTGGTCGCCTTTGCCAGGTATTCATAATACTCGTGCTCCACATTATGCATACGCACATAAAAGGATTTTTGCTTGTAGCGCTCATCCATCAATAGAGAACAGGTATGTACTCCTTCCAGTAAAACAGGATAATCATCTGCGAAAATACGGCCGGCAAGTTCTTTATTTTCGCGGCTATAAACAATATACGGCTTCTTGCGGAAAGGGAATTGCAATATGCTTTTACGTGG
>DATHOL010000293.1:0-3318 GCA_035484895.1 Bacteroidia bacterium
CCTGCCATAATTGGGTCGGTATAGGTATCAATAAACGGTCCGCATTCCACATCAGGACGGGTTTTTCCCGCATAGTCTGTAGTATATGGAATGTTTTTATACAAATGCGCATATAAAATAGTATCGAAAAAACGGTAAGCAACACTATCGTATGTGCATAAGGACAGGTAGCAATCACAAGTACTATCGTAGTCACACGAGTCAGTTACGCAAGCGACACATACTATAGTTATTGCAGTGTCATGCTTTGTATAAGGCACAGAATCATAACCTGCGTAATAAGATATAAAAGCCGTAGTGTCCGTATTTGTAAAGTTTACAAATGAATTGTGGCAACTATTTTGAACCCTTAGTTTAATAGCAAATAAGGTATCGGGCGGCCATACGCTATAGTCAGGTATTATTGTTCCATTAGGGGAAGAATCTGAAACATCACCCAATTGAATTTGTATTACCGTATCGGATAAGTTAGTTACATTAAATATATTATAGTCATTTCCCGTTCCCGGCTGAAAGAACATTCCCCTTGTAACTATTATCCCTCCGTTGGTTGCGCTGTCACCTGCAAATTCACTTCCAATGTTAATATCAACTACACAACTGTTAAACATTACCGCTGTGTCTGCGGCTATTATAAGGGGAAAGTAAAAGTAGCTTGGATTTCCACATGACACTGTTCCGGAATTTGTCGGAAAAGCTATCCCTAACGTCGAGTTTGTGATAGTAACTATAGCCACATTGGAACATAAATTTGCATCATTTACTGTTATCGTGTATGTTCCCCGATGCAACCCCCGAACGGTATCGCTTGTAAATCCGCCCGGCGACCATGAATAGGTGTATGGTGCGGTGCCTCCGCTTGCAATTGCAACTCCAATGCTGTCAATAGCAGTAGCTGTGAGTGCGAGTTGGGCAGGCTGCGCTATTGTTGTACCGGCAGATACGGCACAGCCTACCGAGTCGATTATAGTTGAGGTATATGTACCCGCTCCAAGTGCGGTATCAAGTATAGTAGTATTTCCTCCGGGTGTCCAAAGTATTTGGTAGGGCGAAACCCCTCCTGTTATATTTACCATGGCTCTGCCATTAAATAATCCAAAACAGCTCACATCTGCTGAACTAGTTGAGGCTGACAGGGTAGATACAGTGCCTAACGTAAGATAGCTTATGGCAGTATCCACCCCACCTGAATCAGTCACCATCACAGTGTATTGAGTAGAGGCAAATAATCCCGTAGCCGTATCGGTTGTTTGTCCGCTTGGTTCCCATAAATAAGTATAGGGTGGAAATCCTCCGTATGCTGTAATAGCGGCACTGCCATTTGAATCCTGGCTACAGGCGGGGCTAATTTCGCTTGTTATTTTTGAACTGAGTATTTGGGCATTCATACTTATTGCAAGCAAAAAACTTCCAATAAGCAGGAGAATAGTTTTTTTCATGATTTAAAAATATAAAGATAATTAAATAAAATAATCTATCAGTAAATATTTTGCAATACTACAAAATAATTTCCAAATACCAATTGTAATGGGTGGATAATTTTTTCTATTTACAAGACTTTCGTTTTGTGAATGGGAAAAGAGATAAAAGAACTTTGAATGCTTTTGGGCGAAATCTCAGAAGATTGCGACTTATTAAAGGCTTAAGCCAAGAGGCGTTGGAGTTTGACTCAGGGCTTTCTAAAAATGTTGTTGGAAACATTGAAAGAGGGGAAGCAAATCCTACATTTACTACAATTAAGGCATTATCTAAAGGTCTTGGAGTTCCAATAAAGGATATGGTTGATTTTTAACCCGAAAATTTTCATATTTATTTATGCCACTAATTAGGTACCACTACTTAGTGGCAAGAGTCAGTTTTCATTATATTATTTTATTTGCCCGTCGGGCTCCGACCAAAAATTTATCATCTTCACAAAAGTTATTGGCCGCTTTTTGCGTAGCATTTGCCTGTTAAAAAATATGTCACAAAATGTTAAAATTTGTGACATAGCCTTAAACCCATATACAGTATAGGCTACAGGGCTTTGTCTCAATTTCAGATACGTGTAAAACCGTGACATTTCACTTTCAGGATTTTTCCATGAAAATTTAACATAGATTGCCAATAACGGCATAGAGCCTACTTGGCAATAACAAACTTGCCGGAGTTCAATACTTTGCCGGAAGCATAAATCCGGTAGAAGTAGGTGCCGCTATGCAGGGCAGTAACATCAATATCCGGTTGCCCGTATGTTGTGGTAAGGGTGTAGGTGTTCACTACATTACCCAAAGCATCCATCAATTTGAGGGTTGCAGGTAATTCCGTAATGCCGGAATAATTGAGGGTAATGGTGTTTTTAGCCGGGTTAGGGTAAAGGTTAATAAAGGAGGTAGTCGGGAGGGTAGTAGTTTCAGTAGTATATTCCCAAAACTGGCTAAGGTCGTCTCCATTATGAGAACCTGTGCCTACATAAGCATTGGAACCAATGGTAAAGGCAACCCCATCAGTCATAGCATAGCCTCCGTAAGGCGCTATGGAGCTCCAGGTATTATCGGCAGGGCTATATTTCCATCCGGCAGTAGTATAAGCGGTATCACCAACCCCGAGGCACACGTAGCCATAATTGCCAATAGAAAAGGCGGTAGCGCATCTAAGAGGAGTGCCGGGTATATCAGCAATGCGAGCCCATGAATTAGTAGAGGGGGTATATTGCCAAAAGTCATTGGTGGCATAATTGGTTCTGTCATTATCATTGCCGGTACCTACATAAATCTTCCCATCTATACAAAAACTAACCGCATTATCCCGTTGTCCGCCGGGGAAATCGGCAAGCTGGGTCCAGGTGGCTGTGGGTATGTAAAAGGCCCACCAATCGGACAAATAAACGGTATCATTATCATTGCCTGTTCCGTAATATATGGTTGAGTCGTTAGGGTTAATAACCGCAACAGCAAAGTCGCGTGCCAGGCCCGGGAAAGTATCTATCATCCTCCATGAATTGCTGTCGGGGTTGTATCTCCAAATATCCTTGAAGAATGTTCCTTCACAAACAGCTCCATGGGTTTTAACAGGCCCATAGCAACTGGCGGGTTCTTCACCGCCCAATACATACCCATAGCCATTAAAGGAAACGCTTTTAGTCCCAATGCGTTTTTTAGCAGGGTATGAATTTACCTGGGTCCAAGCATTATTAAGGCTGTTCCATGCCCACATATCAGTAAAGTATCCTCCTGTATCGGTTCCTGAAAGTATATAGCCGGTATTCCCTATGGCAAACCCGCTGGCATCATCACGTCCGCCGGGGGCGAAATCGGCTTTTTGTACCCATGTATTCTG
>DATHOL010000294.1:0-5544 GCA_035484895.1 Bacteroidia bacterium
AAAAAAATAAGAGGAGCCACAGGGCTTTTATCTGACATTCCATTTTTAAGCCCGAATTTTGCAGGAACAAGGACCTTTCTCTTTTCCTTTACTCCGGATAGCCCAACTGAACTGGAGTGGACAACAACACCCAATGCCAGAATATACCAGATGGATATACGGTTCTATTACACCGAATATTTAAACGGAGATACCGCTGCTAAATCAGTCGATTGGATTTTTGCACCCGAAATATCACCTACTATTGCCGGAGGAATCACATTGCTCTACGATTTAACAGGCCAGGGATTATGTAATACTATTCTAAACACTATTCCAATAAACACTTTTGTTACAAGGAAAGCTGATTCTATCGGTGTTATTTTTACGACCGGTTCAGATGATTTGAATACCTATGTTCAGTTAAGCCAGCCACCAACCGGTATCAACCAGGATGTTCCTTCCTTTTCGGATTTAGAAAATGGCATAGGCCTATTCACTTCCAGACATGTACAAGCTATTTATAAGAATGTTGACCCTGCACTTCTTGATACCCTTATTATAGAACCAAAATTCCAGCCGCTTAATTTTCAGCATTAGTTATAACTTTTTTAAAGCTTTTACGTAAAAGTTAAAAAAATTAGTAAAACACACCAATGGCTGATTTAAACAAAAAAGAAGTAAACGCCCTCATTAACCTGTTGGACGACCCTGATGAAAAGATATTTAGTACCATAAAGGGGAAAATACTCGGTTTGGGCGAAAAAGCTATTCCGGTATTGGAAGATGCATGGGAAAGTTCAGCCAGCATGGTACTTCAAACCCGCATTGAAAATATTATCCATCGCATACAGTTTGACAAAACCCTGGAAGCCATTGCCGAGTGGAAGCAAAAAGAGTCTCCCGACCTGTTGGAAGGGGCCATACTTGTAGCCCGTTACCATTACCCTGAACTGGATGAAACTAAAATAAACGAAAGCATCCGACAACTTCACCAGGATGTATGGTTGGAAATGAATGACCAGCTAACGGCCTTGGAAAAAATAAGGGTAGTTAACCATATCTTTTTTGATGTACACCGATTTGTAGGCAATACCGAAAACTACACGGCACCCGAAAATTCATACATCAATAAGGTTCTTGAATCTAAAAAGGGAAACCCGCTTTCTTTGGCTATTATTTATTTAACACTTTGCAAAAAACTGAACCTGTCGGTTTATGGTGTTAACCTGCCCCAGCACTTCGTTATGGTATATATTGACGAACTGATATTCGCCTCCGAAAACAAGGAAGAAAATATTATGTTTTATATTAACCCCTTCAGCAAAGGAGCCATTTTCAGCAAAAGGGAAATAGATATATTCCTTAACCAGCTTGCTATTGACCCTCAAAAATCATTCTATCTCCCCTGCTCCAATGTGGAGATTATAAAAAGGCTTATCCGCAACCTTATCACATCCTACACTAATTTGGATGAACACGATAAAATTGACGACCTGAAGGAGATTCTAAAGACCCTGAACTCTTAAAGAAAAGCATTCACCTTTCATAAGTGCCTAGTGAGATTTGCCGTTCTGAACATGGCGAAAAATCTCAGTATTGTTGGGATGTTTCACTTCGCCCAACATAACAAATCCGCGAACTTTTCCTACCTTTGCCCTGATTAATCCCAAGCGATTTAAATGAGCGACGTTAGCGGAAAAGCATTCGATTTTAAAGCATTCAAGCGGATAATGGAATACCTGCGGCCCTATAAAACGGTGGCATGGATTACTATTATTTCAAGTGTTCTGCTGGCTGCATTAGCTCCGGCCATGCCAAAGCTTATTCAATACACCTTGGATACAGCCAACAAGCTGGGACGGACCGAAGGATTTCCCTTTTTGCTTAAAATGGGGGCGTTACTGTTCGCGATATTGCTTACCCGCAGTACCATTCAATTCCTGAATACCTATTTTACCAGTTTGTTGGGCCAGGATATTATTAAAGATATGCGTATAAAACTTTATAAGCATATTCTGGAACTTAAACTCCAGTTTTTCGACCGGACACCTGTTGGCACTTTAGTAACCCGTGTCAGCAGCGACATTGAAACCATTTCGGATGTATTCTCCGACGGATTAATTATTATCCTAAACCAGACTTTGATTGTAATTGTTATTATAATCGCCATGATTTGGCAAGATTGGAAAATGGCACTCCTTAGCCTAAGCGTTTTTCCGGTATTAATTTTTGCAACATATCTGTTTCAGCGCGCTACAAGGGCTTCCTTCCAGGATGTGAGGATTCAGGTAGCCAAGTTAAATGCCTTTGTACAGGAACATATAACAGGCATGAGCATTGTACAGGTATTCAATCGCGAAAAGGTAGAGATGGATAAGTTCAAACAGATTAATAATGACCATAAACTGGCCAATATCCGTTCCATTTGGTACTATTCCATTTTTTTCCCTGTAGTCGATATTTTATCCTCCATATCTATTGCACTAATTGTTTGGTGGGGCACTAAAGGAATGCTGGGCAAAACAGAAACATTCGGCACTATTGCGCAATATATATTTTACATAAATGCCTTATTTGGTCCTATTCGTCAGCTATCCGATAAATTCAATACCCTTCAAATGGGGGTAGTTAGTTCAGAACGTATCTTTAAACTGTTCGATACGGAAAGTAAAATTGAGGACAAGGGGAAACTGGCAATTGATAAACTGCAAGGCAAAATAAAATTCGATGATGTGTACTTTGCCTATTCCAATGAAGATTACGTTTTAAAAGGAGTATCATTCGATATAGAACAGGGCAAAACGCTTGCAATTGTTGGTGCAACAGGTGCCGGCAAATCCTCCATAATTAATATTTTAGGCCGCTTTTACGAATTCCAGAAAGGTTCAATATTGCTTGATGATAATGAAATACGTGACTATACCGTGGAAACCTTGCGTAAAAACATTGCTATCGTTTTACAAGATGTGTTTTTGTTTTCAGATACCATAGCAAATAACATTGCCTTATATAATAAGGATATAACCATTGAGCAGATTAAAGCTGCTGCTGAAGCCATAGGTGCACAGGAATTTATTGAAAGCCTTCCAGGCGGATATGACTATAACGTGCGTGAACGTGGAAATATGCTCTCAGCCGGACAAAGACAATTGGTTTCATTTATCCGTGCTTACGTGCAAAACCCTGCCATATTAGTGTTGGATGAAGCAACATCCTCAATTGATACTGAAACTGAAAGACTCATACAAACTGCTATTGAAAAACTAACTCAGCACCGTACTTCGATCATTATAGCACACAGATTGGCAACTATTCAGAGGGCAGATAAGATTTTGGTACTCGATCATGGAGTGGTTATGGAATCGGGCACACATAAGGAGCTTTTACAGAAAGACGGTTTCTATCGTAAACTCTATGAAATTCAGTTTAAAAATGAAGAAAAACTGAGGGCTTAATACTTCCATTTAAGTACTTATTAACAATTTATTAAAAGGGGTTATTAACACTTTGTTAACAATTTCCTTTCCGAAATGAACACCCTGTTGTGGAAAAAGATTATATATTTGTATTCACACAAGATTTTAAAGTACTATGTCAATTCATAAAAGGTGGTCCAATTACACCGAAAAAAACGCATCTTCAGAACCCGATACTTTCGGAATTTACGAAATTGGAGATATTGAAACCGGAGCCATTCTCTATATCGGAGAAGGCAATATCCGCACAGGTTTGCTGGCGCACTCACCGGATGGAGGGAAAAAGAAACATGTTTCTATTTTCGGAACCTCTATAGTAGGATTATACGGATATCGTTTTGAGCTTACCAAAACCCGTGATAAAGCTAAACAACGTCAAAAGGAACTACTAAAGGATTTCAAAAAGACTTATGGCTCTCTTCCACGTTTCAACCAGAAACAGGAAAAATCGGCTACGCCGGTATTTATCTAATAGCTTTTTAATTATTCAACAGGAGCAGTTTTCGGATTCTTTATCCGGATTGCTTTTATCTGATTAACGTTTAGCTTTTCCTGTATGGAGGGGAATGATAGTTGACCATACAATAGACTGTCTTTTGCAAACATGGTGCGGAAAAGAAGCCGTTTCTTATCATCGTCTTTTGTAGTAATAATAGCAACAGTATTGGCATATACGTCAATGAGCTTTGAATTACCGGCTTTATCAATGCATGTAATTTGCTTTAGGCCATTATTAAAATATTTGGTTAGTACAATCACATCCCAATACCTGTGTTTGTAGGCTTCGACTGTGTCTTTTACTTTATTCAGCTCCTGGTGTAGGTTACCTGCACTTATGTAATAAGTGTTGTAGCAGGATTGCAGGAAAGCAAGGCAGTAAAAGAGGAGGAGAAATTTTAGGGTTCGTTTAAGCACGGGGCAAAGGTAGGGAAAAGATGTAGGATTGTTACAGTATAGCAATAGGAATTAAACATTAAAAATCATAAATAAATTTTGTATTTTCGTGAACAAATGATTATATATTGAATTAATAAATACAAATTATTATGATGACATGGAAAGCATTAGAAGAGAATGTTAAAACGCTAGCAGGGTTTATTTGGAATAGAAATGCTGTACCAGCACAAATTAATGGAATTAATTATGATTGCGTAGTGAAATTACGCGAAGATTATTGGATTATTGTCGAGGTTACCGAAGACGAGAAATTAGAAAAGGTAAGATTGGATATTGCAAAATTTAGTGCTGGTAGACAATTTCTATTTTCCCAAGATATTTATGCTCAATTTTATCTAGTAATGAGAAATGAACCAACACTTTCAATGGTCACAACAGGAAGTGGTTGCAAGGTTGAAGTTTTATCCTATGATTCATTCTCAAAACTATTTATTGATTATAAATCATACGCTCATGTCCGTTCAAAAAAGGTATTTGGTAGTTCTGTAAATCCGATTTCAGGTGAGCCTGATGAGATTGATTACACAGCAGTTAATTATGTTGATGTTCAAAACAAAACGAACCTTAACCTAAATGGAATTATTTCTTGTGTTAATTCAGAAAAGAATATAATATTATTAGGAAACTACGGCACAGGGAAAAGCCGTTGCCTAAGAGAGTTATTTTCCATATTGAGCCTTAAAAGCCAAACAAAGATTTTATATCCGATTGCCATAAACCTAAAGGAAAATTGGGGTACTCAACTGCGGAAGAATTAATAAGAAGACATATGGACTCTTTAGGATTAGCCAGCACAGCAGATAATATAATAAAGGTCATCGAAAGTGACAAATTTGTTTTTTTGCTTGATGGCTTTGATGAAATTGGAGCCC
The DNA here is from genome assembly GCA_035484895.1 of Bacteroidia bacterium. Classification (GTDB taxonomy): domain Bacteria; phylum Bacteroidota; class Bacteroidia; order JABEUT01; family JABEUT01; genus JABEUT01. The sequence continues at coordinate 5,288 of DATHOL010000294.1, forward strand.
AGGTATGGAGCGATGATCCATCTAGACTTAAGCAGATTCGTGCCAGTTCGTTACGTGCAGTCCATGATTTGATTAACAAAACCAAAAGCCCGGTAATAATTAGCGGTCGAGAACATTATTTTAATACATCTGACGAAATGTTTTCTGCGGTAGGCCTAAAAAAAAGTGGAACGGTTGTTATTAGATGTAAAGACGAATTTACAGAAAAAGAGATGCAAGATTATTTGTCTAGTCTTTCATTAGCTGTTACACTTCCA
>DATHOL010000295.1:0-2269 GCA_035484895.1 Bacteroidia bacterium
CAATTCCATAATGTGTAAGCAATGCCCCTGAATGCGCATCAACATTTGGCCATGGGTTTTTAATTTTTCCGGTTGATTGTAAAATAGGCGGAGCTACTTCATATATCATTTGCACAATTTCGCAAAGGTCATCGTGCTTGATATATTTCCGGTAAAAATCTTGTTGAGCAAGGAAACGTGGATCTGTCTTACGTAATACAGCATGTCCGTACCCGGGAACTACCCTTCCTTCTGCCAGTGTTTTCTTTATATAATCTGCAATTTGTTCCTTGGTTGGTAATCCTCCGCCCAATTCACGTTTCAGTTCCAAAATCCATGAAAGAACTTCCTGGTTGGCCAAACCATGCAAAGGGCCTGCCAAACCATTCATGCCGGCGGAAAAAGAAAGATACGGGTCACTTAATGCAGAACCAACTAAATGGGTTGTGTGCGCAGAAACATTACCGCCTTCATGGTCGGCATGAATGGTAAGATATAGGCGCATCAAACGTTTTACATCGAAAATATCAAAACCCATCATGTGGGCCAGGTTAGCTGCCCAATCTAATTTTGGATCCGGCTCAATATGTTCGTTATTCTTATATTTTCTACGATAAATATAGGCTGCAACCCGCGGAAGGCGGGCTATCAAATTCATGGAGTCTTCATAAATGTAATCCCAATAATCCTTTTTATTTATTCCTTTTTTGTAAGCAGCTGCAAAAAGAGATTCTGTTTGCATAGCCATTACTCCAATGCTAAATTCAGTCATCGGATGTGTGTTTGGAGGAAGGGAGTCGAGTGTATCAAATACGTGGCGCGGCACAATACTCCTGCGAGACCAGTTATTGGTAATATCATCCACATCTTCCTGTGTGGGAAGCTCCCCCATCAGCATAAGGTAAAAAATACCTTCAGGCAATGGTTCGCTGCCATTAGGTGCCTTCGGTAATTTTTCCCGCAGCTCAGGGATAGTATAGCCACGGAAACGAATTCCTTCTTCAGGGTCAAGTTTGGAGGTTTCAGTAATTAAACCTACCATACCCCGCATACCCTGGTATACCTGGGCCACATTGTACTCCCCCAATTTTTCTTCGCCATGCTTGGCAATAAATTGCTTTACATTTTCGGCTTCTGTAATGGCTTTCTTTAAAAATTTCTCTTTTAACTTATCCATGATTAATGATTGATATATAAGTATCAGTTATTTACAAATTTAAATCTCTTTCCTCCGTATTGAGCAGTGTTTCCAAGGGCTTCTTCAATACGAAGAAGTTGATTGTATTTTGCAATCCGGTCGGAACGGCTTGCTGAGCCTGTTTTTATTTGCCCGGTATTCAATGCAACGCTTAGGTCAGCAATAGTAGTGTCTTCTGTTTCGCCTGAACGATGGCTCATTACAGAGGTATACGAATTCCTGTCGGCTAGTTGAACGGCATCAATTGTTTCAGTTAGACTTCCAATTTGATTAACCTTTACCAGCACAGAATTAGCAACATGAAGGTCAATGCCCCGTTGTATGCGGGTTACATTGGTAACAAAAAGATCGTCGCCAACAAGTTGAATTTTACTTCCCAGTTTATCAGTCAATGCTTTCCATCCGTCCCAGTCGTCTTCCGCAAGACCATCTTCGATGGAAACGATAGGATAGTCCTTTACGAGCTTAGCATATAAATCAATCATGTCACCGGAGGATAGTTTTTCACCGGAAGATTTTTTAAAGTGGTATTTCCCCTCTTCTTCAAGGTAAAATGAAGAAGAAGCCACGTCGAGGGCAAGAAATACATCCTTTCCAACTTTGTACCCCGCTTTCTCAACAGCTTTTAAAATAATATCAAGCGCTTCTTCATTCGATTTAAGGTTAGGTGCAAAACCACCCTCATCCCCAACATTGGTAGAATAGTTTTTCTCCTGCAAAAGTTTTTTCAGGTTGTGAAACACCTCAGCACCCATGCGTAATGCTTCAGAAAAAGTTGGCGCTCCTACCGGCATAATCATGAATTCCTGGAAGTCCATATTGTTATCGGCATGGCTTCCACCGTTCAGAATATTCATCATTGGTACAGGAAGAATATTGGCATTCACACCACCTACATATTTATATAATGGAAGACGTGATTCTTCGCTGGCTGCTTTAGCTACCGCAAGAGAAACCCCTAAAATAGCATTGGCACCCAAATTCCCCTTATTATCGGTACCATCCAAATCCATCATTTTTTTATCAATAGCACGCTGGTCGTATATAAACTGGCCTTTCAGTTCCTCCTGAATGGTAGTATTTACATTATTA
>DATHOL010000296.1:0-5114 GCA_035484895.1 Bacteroidia bacterium
AATTCCCTGCTTAATGGGAATGTTATCGCTTGGATTTATTTCGGGCGGAGATGATAAAGAAATCCATTGGATGAGTTTTGATGAGGCTGTAAAACTGGATGCAGCTCATCCGCGTAAAATAATTATTGACGTTTATACCCCCTGGTGCGGCTGGTGCAAAAAAATGGATGCCGATACCTACACCAATCCCGATATTATAAGCTATATCAATAAGAATTATTATGCTGTGCGCTTAGATGCTGAAACGGCAGATACTTTCCATTTTAAGGACCATAAGTTTTACAACACAAAACCCCATACAAGGGGCTATACCAATGAACTGGCTTCTTCTTTGTTAGATGGGAAACTGGCTTATCCTACTACGGTCTATATGGATGAAAATTTCAGCCGGCTCACCTTTGTCCAAAGCTATATCAACGTGACAGATATGAAACCTATACTCATGTATTTTGCCGAAAACAAATACAAAACCATGAAGTTCGAGGATTTTAAGAAATCTCAACAGCCTGCTGCGGCGACTACAACTACTCAATAGATACTGCTGCAACCCACTTTTATCTTATCTCTTATATCTATACTTTCCATAACTTTGCCAAAAAGTATCTATTCCTGTGGAAAACAGCTCTGAAATAAAATTATATTGCGAAAGCCTCACCGTCTATAAACGCCGCAAAAGCAGCGTAGTGAATATTGGTGAAGTGCCTATGGGTGGCGATTATCCTATCCGTATCCAATCCATGACAACGACCGATACGATGGATACGAAGGGTACTGTAGAACAATCCATTCGCATGATTGATGCCGGTTGCGATTATGTGCGCATTACAGCCCCCAGTCTGAAAGAAGCGGAAAATCTGCAAAACATAAAAGACGAATTACGCAAAAGAGGGTATAAAACACCCCTCATTGCAGATATACATTTCACACCCAATGCTGCTGAAATGGCTGCACGGATTGTGGAAAAGGTGCGTGTGAACCCGGGTAATTATGCCGACAAGAAAAAATTTGAGCAACTTGATTATACAGATTCTTCCTACGAAGCAGAGATAGACAGAATCCGCCAGCGATTTGTGCCGCTTATTAAAATCTGTAAGGAATATGGCACTGCTATGCGAATCGGCGCTAATCATGGTTCGTTGAGCGACCGGATTATGAGCCGCTATGGCGATACTCCGCTCGGAATGGTGGAATCGGCATTAGAGTTTTTACGCATTTGCGAGGAAAATAATTACAAGCAGATCGTGCTTTCTATGAAGTCCAGCAACCCGATTGTGATGGTGCAGGCTTACCGCTTGCTCATTACAAAAATGGATGCAGAAAATATGCACTATCCATTGCATTTGGGCGTAACGGAAGCCGGCGAAGGTGAAGACGGACGTATTAAGTCAGCTGCCGGAATAGGAACACTTTTAGAAGATGGCATTGGAGATACAATTCGTGTTTCACTTACTGAAGACCCCGAATTTGAAGTGCCTGTTGCAAAAATGCTGGTCAACCGCTATGCAAATAGAATTGAACATTCACCTATTCCTCCGGTAACCCACCTACCCTATTCTCCGCTGGAATATAAAAAGCATGAAACCCGGGAAACACTGAACATTGGCGGAAAGAACCACCCCCGGGTTATTGCGGACTTTAGCAAAAAGAAAGAACCTATTACACCTGCAACACTTTTTAGTATTGGATACTCGTATAATAACAATACCGGTAATTGGAAGGCTAACGACCAGGCTGTAGATTATGCTTATTTAGGAGACAACAAAATTGATTTCGCCCTTCCGGAAGGATTGGCTATAATTAACAATAATAAAATTTGGAAAAATAATAAGCAAAGTAGCTCCTATCCTTATTTTGGCAATATGGAAGAGTATTTTCATGCCGAAGCAAAATCGGATGTATTGAATTTTGTCAGCCTTACAGTTGGAGATATAGCAAATCCTTCTTTCGATAAATTAAATACTGATAATACGCTTGTATGGGTTATTGAAACTGCAAACCTGCATGGTATGGCGGAGCAGCGGCGAATATTTATTGAACTTCTTAATAAAAAATATACAACCCCTGTTATCATAAAAAGGGAATATGCTACTGTTACCACCGATGAATTAAGGCTGTTTTCAGCTACTGATGCAGGCGCATTATTAATAGATGGCATGGGCGAAGGTATCTGGTTGAAAGCCCCTATTGCCCCTGCAACACTTAACAGCATTGCATTCGGAATATTGCAAGCCACACGTACACGCATATCTAAAACAGAATACATTTCATGCCCATCCTGCGGAAGAACCTTGTTTAATTTGCAGCATGTTACAGCACAAATACATGAACGCACTTCTCACCTTAAAGGTGTAAAAATTGGCATTATGGGTTGCGTGGTAAATGGCCCCGGCGAAATGGCAGATGCTGATTATGGCTATGTGGGAACCGGAGTTGGAAAAATTACGCTATATAAAGGCAAGCAGGTTGTTCAACGGAATATTGCTTCGGAACAGGCTGTTGATGCGCTTATCACCCTGATAAAAGATAACGGAGACTGGGTGGAGGTTCCCAGCGAATAAAAAGTTCATGAACTTTGCAGGGGCACAAAATTTTGTGCCCTTACTTTATAACTATAGAAACTAAACGATGAACGGCTATCCGAAAATGTATTTCAAAAACCTTGATGCACCAAGGTTTTTGGCATTTTTAGTAGTGTTCGTCGAGCATATTATTTTCACGCAGGATAAGGCAATCAGGAGTTCTTCGCTTTTTCAGTTTTACGATAAGCATTTAAGTATTGGAGTTATCGGCTGGGATTTTTACACGGTTCTGTCAGGTTTCCTGATTACATGGATAATTCTCGAGGAATATAATTTCACATCGAAATTCAGTTTAACTTATTTTTGGTTAAAACGATGCTTACGTATCTGGCCACTTTATTTCCTTATGATAGCAATAGGATTCCTGCTGATATGGGCATCCCGCAGTTTCCTTGGAAATACGGTAAGTGATATGCCTCCATTATCGTGGTTGCTCAGTTTTACACTTAATTTTTACATAGTAAAACACGGGCAAAACTTTCTTTTTTTTCTCGTCTTTTTCTGGAGCATATCGGTGGAAGAACAATGCTATGCCGCCTGGGGATTACTTTTAAAATATGCGAAAAAAGCCTTTATTCCGTTTTGTGTTTTATTAGTGATTACATCCCTGATATTCCGGATTCTGGCAGTTCATGATTCCTTAAATATGCACTTCAACACACTTAGCTGGGTGGGCAATTTTGCAGCCGGAGGATTACTTGCATATTTCTGCATCAACCGCAAAAGCCCTTTTGAAAAATTGAAAAAAATGCCCATTTGGATAATAGCATCTGTTTATACCCTTTTTATTTTAGACCTTGTATTTTACAAACAAATTTATGCATCTGATGCCATGACTGTGTTGGAAAGGCTTTCTGCTACGCTGTTTTTCGGCTTTATGATTTTTGAACAGACCTTTTGCGAGAAACATTTATTTCAATTCGGCAAAATTCCTTTCATGAATTATTTAGGACGAATTTCTTATGGATTATTCTGTTATCATGGGCTGGTAATCCTGTTATACGAACAAGCAACTAAAAACATAAGTGGTATTAATAACCCTTTAGCCGTCTATGCAATCAACCCAATTGTTATTTTTGTACTTACAATTGTTATTTCTGCACTCAGCTATGAATATTTTGAAAAGCCTATAATGTCACTCCGACGCCAATACCGAATTGCATGAATGCCATAAAAAAAAATATTCCTAACGCAATAACTTGCCTCAATCTGCTATTCGGATGCATAGCTGTGGTATTTATTTTTAAGAACCGCCTTTCAGATGCTTCGTGGATGATTGTTTTTGCCGGTATTGCTGACTTTTTCGATGGTATGGCTGCCCGTGCACTAAAAGTGCATTCGCCTATAGGCAAAGAATTGGATTCATTAGCAGATATGGTTTCCTTCGGCGTTGCTCCGGGCATGATGATTTATCAATTAATCGGCACCCCGCCTTTAAACTGGATTGGATTATTGGTTCCCATATTTGCAGCGCTTAGGCTTGCTAAATTTAATATTGATACCCGGCAGACATTTTACTTTATCGGCCTCCCTAGCCCTGCCAACGCCTTACTTATAGCATCTTTCCCGCTTATTATAGCACATGACTCTTATTGGCATACAGTATATTTTTCAAATGTAACATTTACTGTATGGTTCTTTTCGGCCATTGCGGTTGCATGTTCGGCATTAATGGTTTCACCCATAAATCTTTTTTCGTTGAAAATTAAAGACACTTCCTGGAACAGCAACAAAACAAGGTATACGTTTTTGATTCTCTCTTTGGCCTGCTTTGTCATATTAGGTTATGCTGCAGTACCCATTGTTATGCTGTTATATATTATCCTTTCATTGATGTCAAAAAAATCATTTGAGTCGCCCCTGAAAAATGAATAACAATATCTGTTTCATTATTAATCCTGTCTCCGGAACCGGGAAGTGGAAAGGGATTGAGGAGAATATAAAAAAATATCTTTCTCCTTCTTTCAATCCAATAATTCACTACACAAAGTATCATGGCCATGCAACAATTCTTGCCGAAGACGCTACGGAAACCTGCCCGGTTATTATTGCAGTGGGCGGCGACGGAATAGTGAATGAAGTAGCCGCGGGTATGATGAGCAGTTCGGCTATAATTGGCATTATACCGGCTGGCTCGGGTAATGCTGTGGCCAATCATTTTACAATTCCACACGGACAAAAAGAAGCTATTGAGTGTATAAATAAAATGCATATTTCCACTATTGATACAGCTTTAGTCAATGATATACCATTTTTAGCTGTTGCCGGAACAGGCTTTGATGCGGAGGTAGCGGCTATGTTTGCAGAAAGTAAAACACGAGGTTTTTTTTCCTATATCTATCTTTCTGCAAGAAAATACTTCAGCTACAAACCTGCGGATTACGAAATAAAAGTAGATGGTACAGTGTACCAAAAAAAATCATTTGTTATTAGTGTGGCAAATAGCAGCCAATATGGTAACAACGCATACATTGCACCCGAAGCCTCCACGAAAGACGGGATACTGGATGTCAGCATTATCAAACCATTTTCTTT
>DATHOL010000297.1:0-2325 GCA_035484895.1 Bacteroidia bacterium
AACGAAGTCGTTTGAATCACGAAGCTTTATAATGCCTCGGCTGCCACCCCAATATTCTCCAGAGCCACGAATATCTTGGATGGCATCAGGAACTGTCACACCAGCACCTTCAATGTCCTTACTGATTTCCCGGCGCATAATCGGGTCGAGTTCGCCTTGGTACTTCCAAACTTTATACAAATCCACTTTTGTTACTCACCTTTTGGTGGAGCAAAGTCATTTCTGCTTGCTTCCTTATGTCGCCATAAGGGTCAGACTATATCATCATCCATTTGGGATGCTCGGCGTGTAGTCGTTGAGGGGTCAATTACGACTTCCCTGCGGATTGTCTGCACTGGATACATTACTGCTTACCAGATACACCAGAGGTTCCCGCATATAGCCAAGTTTGCACCTCACCATTACTGATGAAGGGAGCCATGTAATTAACTCCAAAAAGGCATATATCTATTCCTTTTTCGTTAAAAATATGGTATTACTACCATAACTATTATGTAGTAAGCAGATTCATTTTATGATAAAATACAGAGAGAATATGATTGGTAAAAAGTTTGGCAAAATAACAGTTTTAGAGTTTGCAGGCAGTATCCAATGCGGGAAATCAAAAAAGGGTTCGTGGCTAGTTCAGTGCATTTGCGGAAAGAAATTTACGGTTATTACCGGCAATCTAAAAAAGACAAAATCTTGCGGATGTAGTAGAAATGAATTTTATACCAATAATATCAAAGATTTAACTGGGAAACAATTTGGAAAATGGAAGGTTATCGAATATGCAGAAAATTCAAAATGGCTTTGCCGCTGTGATTGCGGAAATATAAAAGAAATTTCAGGCTCCATATTGAAAAGAGGAGAAAGTAAATCGTGCGGATGTTTGAAACAAGAATTAGTAAATGACTTAACGGGCAAGGTTTTTGGCAGACTTACAGTTTTAAAAAGAGCAGAAAATAATAAAAATAGGCGTGGAGCACGATGGGAATGCTATTGTAAGTGTGGGAACATTGTAATAATTAGAGGTGACGGGCTGAAATTTACTCGCTCTTGCGGATGTATATTAGCTACGAGAAACGGTTTATCTACCAATAAAAAAGAATATATGAGGTTTAGGCTAAAAGACCCCATAATCAGATTGAGGAAAAATATTAGCCACAGTGTTGGGGTCGCCCTCAAAACAACAAATAATACCAAAAACGGTGGGCGAACCTTTGATTATCTCCCCTACACCCTTCAACAACTCAAAGAACATCTTGAATCTCAATTCGAACCTTGGATGAACTGGGATAATTATGGTGGGATGCAAAAAATAAAGAACAGACATGGTGGCTGGATCACATCGTTCCGCAATCTAATTTTGAGTTCACCAGTATGGAAGACCAACAATTCCAACAGTGCTGGGCGTTAAGCAATCTCAGACCCTTAGAAAAGATTGAGAACATAATAAAAAGCAATAAAAACTATATTACAATGGGGGATTAATGATGAGTGAAGTTGATACAATTTTATCTGTTCTAGCTTTACCAACAAATTACTCAATAACCAGATACACTGAGATAGTGTTAAGAAAATTGCGTGACGGAACTTTTTGTGTGTCCATGAATCCCCTGGGGAGAGCGGAAAACCCCCCAGAAGAGCCATCTTGGGAACAAGTATTCGTTGATGCAAAGGTGGCTGTGGAATACTTTATTGTTAAATGCGAAGAGCGATACGGAGAATGAAGATGAAATCCGTTTTCCTTATGACACACCTTGGCTCTGGGGCTAAATACCTTACCGAGAGCCTTAATCAAATTCCAACTATAAGCTGTATTAAGACAAATAAACTTTATTCGCATCCAACCGATTTAGTTTTAAACAAGTATTTTAAAACGGTTATTGATACATTAGAGTTTAATCACTTATTTACATGCAAGGCACTCTACTCTCAGCCATTCATCTACTTTATCAATAGACTTCAGGATGTCGAAGGATATAGCCACACTTCTCTATTGAGTTATTACTTGTTTCGATTAAGAAGGCTTTACGAGATGGCAAGTCAAACACCCAACTCAATCTTTTTAACCTATGACGATTTGCTGACAGCAGATGGACAAAAACTCCTTGTAGACTTTTTGGAGTTGAAAGAACCATTAGAAATAAAGTTTAGCGAAAGCCCAGAGTGGACTTGGCATAGTGAAGATTTGAATAAAGGATATGAAAAGTATCTTGAAAAGTTCAGGAATCTGGACTTGAGACAGATAAATAGGGCATGAGATTTAAAACATGGCTCGAAGGTGAGTACGGAACATCAGCCGCAGGAGAAGTGGGCGGCTTTGCACCGACCGGACCTAAT
>DATHOL010000298.1:0-7777 GCA_035484895.1 Bacteroidia bacterium
CTTAGGTATTATGGCCTGTACCATTCCTGAAATAGAGGTGCGGGGACAACATAATTCGGGAGTTGCTGATATAAACGGAAACAGCATTGATACGGTAGAAACCTGGGATGCCCCACATATTTATTCCTATTTCATATCATACAGGCTTGGAGCAGGCCTTTATTATTCTTTAAATGAAAAAATAGCTGTTTATCTTAATTTGGACTACCAGGGCAGCAACCTTGCCTTTACCAATGTTCCTATTGGTTATAATGTAACAGTTAACAGTAGCAATAATTCAGCCGGAACTTCTACTGTTTTGTCTAATTCCACATACACAAGAGAAGTTAATCCCACCATTTTCTATCAATCTGTTTTGGTGGGATTAGGATGTGAGGTAAGGTTTTAACTTGGTGGTATTTAATTTTTTATACATTTGCATTCATAAAAACCAAATAAAAATGAAAAAGTTTACAAAAATCTCTTTTATCCTAACAGCACTCTTCAGTAATATGGGTATGCTGATAAATGCACAAACTACTTTGCATTTAAGGTCCAATGCCAGTGATTATTTAGATAATTATACGCCTACTTTAAACCAAGGAACATCTAAGGAAATAGATGCTATTGCATGGACAGCAGGTGGAACCCCGTTTGTTTCGAGAAGCGTTTTAAATTTTGATTTGTCTGCTATACCTGCACACAGCACAATACTAAGCGCCTATTTAAGCCTATGGGGTGACACTAATACCGGTAATGCTGAGGGAGATAGCTATTTAAGCGGCTCTAATGCATGGCTTATTCAGCGGGTTACATCTTCCTGGAATGCAAATACTGTTAACTGGAATACTCAACCAACCACTACTGTTACAAATGAAGTATCAATGCCCCAAAGCACTTCTATTTATGAAATCTTCAATAATATTAATGTAACTGCTTTAATGCAGGATATTATAAATAATTCGCCAAATAATTATGGACTTCTTTTCCGTCTGCAAACAGAATCTTACTATAGAAGTATGGTATTTTGTTCCAGCCAATATCCCGATACCAATGAAATACCTCTTTTAGTTATTACTTACCAATCATCGGAAGATACCTGTGTAAATCTTCGATTTACACAGTCAGATTATCTTGATAGTTATGTTCCGACTGCAAACTATGGTACATCTAAGGAACTAGATGCTATTGCCTGGACTTCGGGCGGTGCATTCACTTCCAGAAGTGTTCTTGACTTTAATTGGGATACCATCCCGGCAGGGGCAACAATTACAAGTGCCACATTATCTCTATACGGAGATTCGAATACCTCTAATTATGAAGGCGACAGTTCATTGAGCGGTCCTAATAATTGGTTAATACAACGTGTTACCTCCACCTGGAATGGTAGTACAGTTAATTGGAGTACTCAACCTACAACTGACACAACAGATCAGGTTCACATGCCTACCACATTTCCAATTTATAAAGATTTTCCCAGTATAGATGTTACCAAATTGGTCCAAGATATTGTAAATAATTCTCCAAACCAGTTTGGTATTCTTTGGAGGCTTGCAACTGAGGTTAAATACAGAAGCGTTGTGTTTTCTTCTAATTACTACCCTAACCCTGCAAGGCGACCTACCTTATCGGTATGCTATACCTCTAAAACAGGAGTTCAACAAATTTCCGATAAACCTGTAATAAGCGTGTATCCTAATCCAACAAAAGATAATGTGACCATTACATATTCAACTAAAAATGGTGAAAATGTTTACTATACTGTATATGATTTGACAGGTAAACAACTAATAACAAACACGCTTTTAGGCAAAGGCACAAATATATTAGGCACCATAAATACTGCGGGTTTATCATCAGGAATGTACTTGATAAAATTGACTGATGGAAATAACATCACCAATTATAAATTCATTAAACAATAACCGTCTCTAATAATTTATCTATTTTAGGGGGCTTTTTGCCCCCTAATTTTTTACCCATGTTTAAACAAATAAAAAACATAAAAGATTTTCTCATTTTCACAAGAGTATTCTTGCTTTTTAAGCCTTTGAGCGGATTCTATAAAACAGTGAGCAATTTTTCACTATTTACTGCCTGGGTAAATAATGCGAATAAAGACAAGAGCTTACTGATTAATGATTTTTATATTGCCGGAAGAGACCATAGCAGGAGGTATAAATTATACGAGAAAGTAGCCACAGCATTAGAACTTGAAAATAAAAAGATTAATTACGTTGAATTTGGAGTTGCTTCGGGCAGTTCTTTTAAGTGGTGGATTAATTGCAATAAAAATACAGAATCTCGCTTTGCAGGATTTGATACATTTGAAGGCCTTCCCGAAAGTTGGGGCGGATATAAAAAGGGTGAAATGTCTTTTAAAATACCCGACATAACGGATGAACGTGCTGAATTTTATAAAGGCTTATTTCAGGTTACATTTAACCCTTTTTTAGATAAAAACAGTAATAGATTTAGTGCGGCATTAACTATTGTACATCTAGATGCCGACTTATTTTCCTCTACTATATTTGTTCTTAGCCAGATATACAAATACCTGAAAAAAGGAGATTTAATATTATTTGATGAACTAAGCGTTCCTAATCACGAGTTTTTTGCCCTTAAAATATTCACTGAATCATTTGGTGTTAAAATGAAACCGATTGGCGCAGTAAATAATTTTTATCAGGTTGCGTTTATTGTGGAATAGCCCTACTTAACCGATACCATTTTTATGCGTTTGGCAAAAGGCCCGGCCAGCATAGAACATACATAGGAGAAATTACGCGGTTGAGGTAAAGCAAACTCAACAGCATATGTTCCGGGAATTTTTGTCTCATCTACCAGCGTTTTTATCCTTCTTCCTCCGTCATCAAACACTTCTATATGTACTGTTTGAGTGGTAGGGATTGAGTAGGTTATAGTTGTGTAGCCTGTAAATGGATTTGGTGCATTTTGAGACATGGAATAACCGCTCAAATCTTTTATTTCGGTGGTTCCAGCTGTAGGAGATTTGTAATACCTGTAAACCCGTTGCCCAACTGCATAGGCAAGCGTATCGCTCAAAAACCTCACCCTGTTCAAATTTACCAGCAAATTAGATGGAGTTACTGTATCCCAAATCCGGCCGCTGTCTTTTGTATGTAAAGTATATGTATTGCCCCCTACCCACCCTTCTGAATCATTTACAAAACCAATGCCCTGGCTCCATCCATAAGGTACGTTTGAAATGACATGTTCTGTCCAACTATTTCCTCTGTCTACCGATTCAAAAAAGCGAAGTGTATTATTGCTATATAATTCCTCCACATAAACATAAAACACGTTTCTGGAAGGATGATTAATTTTCCAGCAATGGTTACCAACTAAGGTGCCTACTATCTTTTTTGTCCAGGTATTTCCACCATCGGCAGTAAACAGAATTACAGAATACGAACTCCCTTCAATAGAATCGGTGCCGCCTACCACAAAGCCTGAATCTGGCGTCAAAAAGTATGTATCTATTAGCATACCAGCTACCGAATCCATATGTTTTGAATAGAATGTTTTACCCTGATTGGTACTTTTCATAAAATAAGGCGGTCCGGCAAATCTGCCGGTAGCCATAATGGTAGTATCATTAACCACCGACATACCGCAAATACCTTTGGGTTTTGGTCCTATTATAACAGGTACTAAAAGGGTACGAGCGCCATTTGTGGTATAGTAAATAGGATTTGTATCGGGCGTAGGAGCCCAGTTACCCGGGCCTAAATTACCGACACAACCATGAATGGAATCAAAAAAACCAACACACCTGAATGAACTGGTTTGGTTTATTAATTGGGTCCACGAATTACCACCGTTTTTAGTGTTCCAAACCTGCCCGCTTACATTAACCACCCAACCCGTATCCCTATTGATAAAATACAAATCATCGTGCCGAAATGTTTGAGCAGGGGAATTGGGAAGAAGATACCAACGCTGCGCGAAGGAGAGCGAAGAGCTAAGAACTAAGAGTGAAGAGTATAAAAGCAATTTCAGTTTTTTCATCGCTTATTCAATAATGAACTTTCCTTCGCCTTGTAATTGTCCTTTTTCGTCGATGACTCTGTAAAGATACATGCCGGAAGTTTGCGAAGATAAACTTATCTCATTCAAAGCACTTGGCTTAAGAGTAGACGAATACACCTTTTCTCCAAGTACATTATAAATTTCCAGCATGAATTTCCCATCTAATTTAGATAACTGAATATTAAATTTTCCCGCATTCGGATTAGGAAACAGAAGAACATTATTAGCCGGGGAAGCAGGTTCATAAATGGCTTCTTCCGTTTTACATGCAGACCAGCGGGCAAGATACGGCTCTACATTACTATTGGGAGATAACAACGTGTCTGGCCCGCAGAAAATGGAATCGACCAGGCCTCCCGTTAAATAAGTATATACTCCCGATGGATCGGAAGCAACCGCAATATTGGATTCGCTGCCGTTATAGAGTGAATAGCCACAGACCGCAATCCCGGAAGTATCTAATTTAATTACGGCTGCAGGAAACCGCCCTGAGGTTTTTATAGTAAGCGAACCAAATACCAAACTGTCCTTTCCTCCGGAACAACCCATATATATGTGATTATTCGCATCGGCGGAAAGTGAACTGCCCTGCCAGCCATTGGATAATGAATAGTCTGGAATACCTTTTGCCCATATCAAATTCCCATTGGTGTCGTATTTAACCAAAAATCCGTTGCCATCATCTAAAGTATCAGTTCCTAAAACAAGGGTATCGGCATATTGGCCTGAAACATAAACCCCTTTTGAACCATCCGTTATTATTGACATTCCCTGGCTTTTATTGAAAAAATAGGACAACAGTCCTGAATTCCTTATCCACTCCAAAACCCCGGTACTATTATACTTTGCAACAAACATACCCTGATTCCTATTACCAATAACCCTGTATGGCCCTGCATATACGGTATCCTGAATATATCCGGTAACATACACACTTCCAACAGCATCTGTGGTTACGGAATATCCATATGCTTCCGAATTATAATCAGTTTGGTTACCTGCCATAGTCTTTATCCATTGCAGGCTCCCGTTCACATCATATTTTGCAAGAAAACAGCCGTATTGAAATTGAGGTAACCAGGTACGAATAAGAGTATTTTCAAAATATACACTGTCGGTATAATATCCTGTAATATATGAGTTTCTTAATTTGTCTTGTGCAATAGCTGTGGCATAAGCGTTGCTACTGTTACCTATATCACGGCTTCCGGCTGCCCATAATGCATTGCCTGCACTGTCATATTTAACAATAAATGCGCTTGTTCCGCCTGCAGAATCCAGCAAATGTGTTCCAAACCTTACAGAGTCAGCAAAAAATCCGGATATATAAATATTTGCAGATGCATCAATAGCTTCCCCTGAGCCCCAACTCATATTGTCTGATGTCCGGGCCCATTTAACCTTACCATTGGCATTATATTTAACAAGCAGGAATTGATCTTCAACTGTGTTAGCTACTAGCGTATCATTATCAAATATAATTGTTGGTGTATATGAACCTGAGATATATGCGTTTCCGGCATTATCAGAAACAATTCCAATAGATCCTGCATTAGCTTTAAATGCACCTCTTCCTTGTGCACCCCACAGCCAGGATTGACTATGTGTTTGCCCATAACTTAAAACTAATAACAAGGGAAGAATCTTACGTAATGATTTTATCATGTATTTATAGTTAGATAATTAATATAAAAAAATCGGGCAGTCCGGCTTTTTTGTTTTCATTGCAAACTGATAACAAAAAAAAAGAAAAAATATTGTCTTTCGCTTTTCCGCAAAACAAAAAAATCCCGCATTAACGGGACTTTTTTTAAAAACTTCAAAAACTACTTATAACCCCATTTTCTTCCTAATGGAAGTAGGGATAGCATTTTTATTTACCAATATGGCTGTAGTTTTATATAGAAAATATGGAGCAGATACATAAAAATATCCTTTGCAATAATTACCGGTTCCCCAGGAGTTTTTTACAATGTAAAACTCATCTCCGTTTTGGTCCTTGGCCATTCCGGTAATTTGCATACCATGGTCATCGGTTGTACTTAAATTATCGAATGCCTGCTGGCGCATTTCCTGGGTTATTTCTTTTTGCGCAACAGGGTAGGTAAACACAGAATCTTTAATGCCCGAAGCTGTGTTATTGCCTAATTCTATTTGCGGAACAATAGCAAGGCTGTATTTCCGGGCGTTAAAACCTGCTTCGCTTACATCAGCACCCCACTCTACCGTATAGCCATTTTGTATAGCATTATCGGTTATCTGGTGAAACTCATCGAGCGGAACATTATATACTTGCGAACCTGACCAATTATCGGGTACTTCCAGCGCAAATTTGGTATAAAAAGGATGATGTGTAAAAGAAGTAATCTCAACGTAATCGTCTGGATTTATTCCTAATGATTTTGCATAAGACTGCGGCGTATATGTTTTACCCTGATAAGTAAACTGAGTTGGTACAGCACCCATATATCCGTCTAAAGCACCTTTGTATGCAGCAAACCAATTTGGGCTTAGCTTTCCATCGTGAAGTTTATTCATTTCATCTAACATAGATTTCAAAACAGCATCCATTTCTCCCATAACAGGAAGAGAATCGCCTTGTGGCAATCCATGATAAACTTCTGCCGGAACAATACCGAAATCGCGTACTGCGTTAATTACATCATGCGGTTCGCCACCTTCGCCAAATTGGGCATGACCCTGGTAGCGCACATAGTTCATTGCTTTTTCAAGATACATGTTATGCACTACAAACATTTCGGAAAGTGGAATATTGCCTTTTCCCATACGCATCAATTCCGATTCTAAGAAAGATTGAGTGGAAAAGCACCAGCAGGTTCCTGACCTGTTTTGGTTCTTAACGCTCGAAGCTCCATTGTCTTTAATTATAGTAAACTGGTATTTACTATTTTTTGCATTTGTCATCGGAATATCAGGAGTGTTATCCTGTTGCATGGTTTGCTTAGGCATTTCCTGGGCGTTCATCGCAAAAACACCAACCATTCCTAGGGCAAAAAAAAGGGATTGTTTTTTTGAAATCATAACTTTTATATTTATCGGTTTATAATGTGAGGAATAAAGATTTATTTCCTTTTTTCTTTTTAGCTGTCATACCACGGGCCGTATTAATAATATCCTCTGTACTATATCCGCACTCCTTATATAGTTCCTGTTGGGTTCCGTGTTCTATTACTTTATCAGGAATACCTAATCGCACAATAGTTGCGGTGTAGTTGTTATCAGCCATAAACTCCAATACTGCGCTCCCCATTCCGCCCATCAGGCAGCCATCTTCCACGGTTATAATCTTATCGAATTTCTTAAACACTTCGTGCAATATTTCCTCGTCTATCGGCTTTACAAAACGCATATCATAATGAGCTGCATTTATTCCTTCATTTTCGAGCGTTCTGCAAGCATCCAACGCAAAATTGCCGGGATGCCCAATAGTCAAAATTGCAATATCATCACCATCTTTTATCTTTCTTCCTTTACCTACTTCAATTTCGGTGAAAGGTTGCTTCCAATCAATAATAGCACCATTACCCCTTGGGTAGCGAATAGAAAATGGGCTTTGAATTTTATCTAACTGAGCAGTATACATCAGGTTGCGCAACTCAATTTCATTCATAGGTGCAGAGACAATCATATTGGGTATGCACCGGAAATAAGCCAAATCAAAATTACCATGGTGGGTGGGGCCGTCAGAACCGGCTACTCCTCCCCTATCTAAACAAAAAACCAC
>DATHOL010000299.1:0-2479 GCA_035484895.1 Bacteroidia bacterium
AAGCAACAATCGCTTTGTTTAATAGATGTACAGCTGATGAAATGTTGGTTCCGAAAGCTCTCGGGACAGACTGCTACCAATGCTCATAACAGTAAAAATGTTAGGCTAAAATTACACAACAACTTGTTGAATTTCGGTAGGTTCCAGATTAGCATTGCGCATTGCGATGCCTCTTGCTGCCTTACCTGCAAAATCAGTGAATGCTTTTTTAACGATCTCATCATCACCTGCCATTACCGGAATGCCAAGATCTCCACCTTCACGAATACTTTGTACGATGGGTATTTGTCCGAGGAAAGGAATATCGAATTCTTCTGCTAAATTTTTGCCTCCGTCTTTTCCAAACAAATAATATTTATTATCCGGTAGTTCTGCCGGAGTAAAATAACTCATGTTTTCAACCAATCCGATTATCGGCACTTTCAGTTGTGCTTGTCCGAACATGGCAATACCTTTTTTAGCATCTGCCAGTGCAACAGTTTGTGGCGTTGTAACCACGATCACCCCAGTAACAGGAACCGTTTGTACAACGGTTAAATGTATATCTCCGGTACCCGGCGGCATATCAATTATTAAATAATCCAACTCACCCCAATCCACTTCACCAACAAATTGTTTGATGGCGCTGCTTACCATTGGGCCACGCCAAACTACTGCCTGCCGCTCATCTATCAATAAACCGATGCTCATTAATTTGATACCGTAACGCTCTAAAGGAACAATTACGCCTTTTCCATCCACCTCACGCATTAATGGCCGCTCACCACGAACGCCAAACATGATGTGTACGCTGGGACCATAAATATCCGCATCCATCAGGCCAACTTTTGCACCGCCTTCCGATAAGGCCAGTGCTAAATTTGATGCTACAGTGCTCTTGCCCACGCCCCCTTTTCCACTCACGACTGCAATAATATTTTTTACGCCACTTAAAATAGTTTTGGCATCTTTTCTGTTAGTACTTGTATTGCTGGTAAAGTTTACGGTAACATTCGCTTCTTTATTTACCAATAATTTTACCGCGTTGATGCAGGCATTCTTGATCATGTCTTTCAATGGACAGGCAGGCGTAGTAAGCACTACCGTGAAAGAAACATTTTTACCGTCGACGACGATATCTTTTACCATATTTAATGTAACCAGATCTTTACCCAGATCCGGTTCCTGCACATTGCTGAGGGCCTTGAGAATCTCTTCGTTCGTCATCGTTCAATTATTTGTTAAAATACCGTTGTGGGTGCAAAAATAACCATTGATAATCTTACTTTGTTTATTAATTAAGGAATGTTGGTATTTTTGTACCGGGCTTTAACTATTAATTAAACATCGTTTACATCGCACGCTGATAATGATCAGATCGTACGACATACCAATATTGAACTTTGATGAAAAAAATTTATAAATACTTTCTGATTGCCGTTACTCTTTTGCCTGTAGCTGCAAAAGCACAGTTCGAGGCCTTTAAAGATTCAGTTGTACAATTATACGGTGTGGTGATGACGGCTGATAGTCTGGAGGCTTTACCTGCAGTAAGTATTATGGTACAAGGACAAAACAGGGGTACTATTTCCAATGACCAGGGCGTTTTTAGCATTGTAGTTTTAAAAGGAGACGTTATCCAATTTTCGAGCATCGGCTTTAAACCTAAGACAGTCATTGTCCCGAAAAATATCCCCGGAAATCAATACAGTATTATCCAATTAATGGTTACTGACACGGTTTATTTAGCTGCAACAATTATTAAGCAGCGACCGAGTAGGGAACAATTTGAGCGGGATTTCTTAAATACAAAAGTACCGGATGATGAACTGGAAATTGCCCGTAAAAATAATGACGACTCGAAACGCAGGTATTTAGCTGCTAATTTGCCAAGAGATGGAAAAGAAGCCGTAACAAGATATTTAAGTAACCAGGCCGCCAGTTATTCATATACAGGACAAGTTCCACCGCAAAATATCTTTAATCCATTTGCCTGGGCTGAATTTATTAAAGCATGGAAACGGGGCGATTTTAAAAATAAAGCTGCGGCTCCTCCGCCAACCGATAATAATTAATCAATCTGCCACTAGGCATTACCGTTATGTTGATCTTTCTTGTAGGATTTATGGGCAGTGGCAAAACACATTGGGGTGAACGCTGGGCAGAAGCCAACGATATCCCTTTTGTTGACCTGGATGATGCTATTGAAACAGCCGAAAGAAAAACCGTTGCTGAGATCTTTGCCATTAATGGTGAAGCTCATTTCCGTGAAATTGAGACTAAAATATTACACAGTTTTGCCGGGCAAAAAAATATGATCATTGCCTGTGGTGGCGGTACGCCTTGTTTCAACAATAATATGCAATGGATGAATGATCAGGGAACAACGATCTATTTTACTTCCCCTCCTGATATAATAATGAAGCGCGTTATTACGCAACAAGATAAACGCCCTCTTTTAAAAGATATGAACCCGATCGAATTATTGGTGTATATCGAG
>DATHOL010000300.1:0-19611 GCA_035484895.1 Bacteroidia bacterium
AGTAGTATTTATAGATATTTTCTGAGATTGTGTAAGATTGGGTTCCTGTTCCCTTTTCTAATAAAATATTTATTTTTGTTTCTCTATCTGGTACTGAATTATATTTATACAAATTCAAAGATTGGAATTCCTTTTTTTGGATAAGCAAATTAAAATGCCCTGCCCAAGAATAAAACCCCCATTGTCCAGAAGAATCAGTATATAACGCAGTATCTTTTTTTGATTTTTGATTCAGTATTATGAGTTTAGCGCTATCCAATGGTATTGTATCTTTTCCATTAAAATAGCGGATTTTTCCATAAATAAGGGCTTGGTCTTCTCCATACCCAGCAAATCCAATATAAAGAACCCTACTTTTTTTGTTATCATCTAATTTGTTTGCACTGATGAAAACAAGTGAAAAAGTAATAGATAAGATAATTAAAATCCTTTGCATTCTATAATTAAGATTTTTTCAAGAAATCTATCAGATTTTTGATAATTTTAGACATCGTGAATGTTCCCAAAGTGCCAATAGTTCCTGGAATATCACTGGCAGGAACAATGGCGATAAACGATAGCCTTACTAAAGAAGGAGCAAGAAGACCTGATGATTTAAAATCAGGATGGTTTCTATCAATAATTTCATCAAAATAGGGAACGTACTGGTGTAGTTGTGTACTAATGCCGCAAACAAGCCAATCGCCAAAACCCGGCATCTTCTTTAAAAGTAATACAGGACGTTTCTTAAATTGTTTATCACTTTGAGGTAAAGAAATCAGAACAATATCTCCGGGTTTCATTTGTGGTATTCCGGATTGGGTTCTTTTACTATTGTATTAGAATAATCAGGCTCATCATCGTATGCTTTAGCAAGACCAGATGCACTCAAATTAGTCAAATCCTGCTTTTCCATATTTAAAGAGTCTTTTGTATCTCTTTTTTTTTGAGAAACAAAAGAGTAAATCTCTTGCAAGGTACTATTGTCGTTAATAGTATTAATAATACTTAACAAGTTTGACTTTAATTCGGCTGTGCTCATGTTTCAACTAGTTTCTTAGTACAAATTTAGTCATTTTTTGTAATGTCTGCAACTAATAACCTATAACTCATAATTCATAACTATATTTACACCTCAAATTTTAAGCGTAATGTTCGATAGTCTGTCAGAAAAGTTAGAAAGAGCATTTAAGATGCTCAAGGGTCAGGGAAAGATTACCGAAATCAATATATCGGAAACCCTGAAAGAAATACGCCGCGCCTTGATTGACGCTGACGTAAACTATAAAATTGCCAAAGAATTTACCGAAAGGGTAAAGGAAAAAGCTATAGGCAGAAGCGTGCTTACGGCTGTTTCCCCGGGCCAGTTGATGGTAAAGATTTGCCACGAGGAACTTGCAGACCTTATGGGCAACCAGGAAAGCACTGTTGCACTGACTGCTAATCCAACTATCATATTGATGTCTGGATTACAGGGTTCGGGTAAAACTACCTTCTCGGCTAAACTCGCCAACTATTTTAAAAATAAAAAAGGTAAAAAGCCTTTGCTCGTTGCGTGTGACGTTTACCGTCCTGCTGCTATACAACAGTTGAAAACCTTAGGTGGACAATTAGATGTTGAGGTCTATTCCGATGAAAACGAAAAGAACCCTGTTAAGATTGCTCAAGCTGCAATTAAACAGGCGAGATTGAATGAAAATACGGTTGTAATTATCGATACCGCCGGCCGCTTAGCCGTTGACGAGCAGATGATGAATGAAATTGCAGAATTGAAGAAGGTTATCAATCCGCAAGAGATACTTTTTGTGGTGGATAGTATGACCGGCCAGGATGCAGTGAATACGGCTAAAGCATTTAACGATAGATTGGATTTTAGCGGAGTTGTACTTACCAAATTAGATGGCGATACACGTGGTGGTGCCGCTTTGTCTATTAAATCTGTCGTAAATAAACCCATAAAGTTTGTTGGGACAGGTGAGAAGCCCGATGCTATGGATGTGTTCTATCCGGCGCGTATGGCAGACAGGATACTTGGAATGGGTGATATTGTTTCATTTGTCGAGAAAGCCCAGGAACAATTTGATGTAGAGGAATCTAAAAAACTCCAACGAAAGATTGCCAAAAACCAATTTGATTTTAATGATTTTCTTGCACAATTGCAGCAGATAAAAAAGATGGGGGGAGTTAAGGATATAGCCTCTATGCTGCCGGGAATGGGCAACTCCATTAAGGAAGGAGATATTGATGAAAAATCATTTAAGCAGACGGAAGCTATTATTCAATCAATGACCCCTCAAGAACGTGCAAAGCCTGAAACCATAAATGGCAGCCGTAGAAAAAGACTTGCATCTGGTAGTGGAACTAACATACAAGATGTGAACAGATTGATTAAGCAGTTTGAGGATATGCAGAAAATGATGAAAATGTTCAGCAACAAATCTGCAATGGCAGGATTGATGCAGAGAATGGGTAAAATGCCGCATGGAAGGTAAATACAATAGAACGCGGATGACGCAGATGTATATGATAAACGCGGATAATCACGAAAAAAAATCTTAAGTAATCATAAATATCTGCGTCATCCGCGTTCCAATTTTTAAATCGTAATATGATTTTATTAGACGGTAAAAAAATATCGGAGCAACTTTTAGAAGAGATTAAAGTTGACGTAGAGAAACTAAAATCAGAAGGGAAAAAGGCGCCGCATCTTGCTGTTATTTTAGTTGGAAATGATCCCGCCAGTGAGACTTATGTTGGCAGTAAAGTAAAGACCTGTGAAAGGGTTGGATTTAAATCTACCCTTATTCGTTTCCCGAGTACTATTGAAGAATCTGAGTTATTAAAAAGAATAGAGGAATTAAACAATGACCCGGATTTGGATGGATTTATTGTTCAATCACCTTTGCCAAAACATATATCCGACGATAAAGTAATCAATGCTATTTCTCCTGCAAAAGATGTGGACGGGTTTCATCCGGAGAATCTTGGTAGGGTAGCGCTCAATATGCCTGCATTCCTTCCTGCAACACCATTTGGTGTCATAACTTTATTAGACAGATATAATATTCCAACTTCGGGAAAACATTGTGTGGTGATAGGTAGAAGCCATATAGTGGGGCTACCTGTTAGCCTTTTAATGGTGCGTAATTCCAAGCCCGGAAATTGTACCGTTACAATCTGTCACAGCAAAACAGTTAACCTGAAAAGCCATACACTTCAAGCTGATATATTAATTGTTGCCACCGGGCAGACAGAAAGTGTTACTGCTGATATGGTGAAAGAAGGGGCTGTGGTGGTTGATGTCGGTATCTCGCGTGTGCCTGACGCAACCAAGAAAAGCGGGTTCCGGCTTGCCGGCGATGTGAAGTTTGACGAGGTTGCTCCCAAATGCAGCTATATAACACCAGTTCCCGGTGGAGTAGGGCCCATGACAATTGCATCTCTTCTGAAAAATACGTTGGAAGGAGTTAAGCGCAAAGTAAACTAATTACCTTTTTTCTTTTCCCTCTTCAATTCATAATTATATATGGCATGCCCTATATCTGTCATAAATGGCAGCGCTATTGAGTCATATTGGTAATCGTCGGTATTAAGAATATCTTTTTCATTCACATAAATTAGGACTGACAGGAAAAACTCCACACCTGTTTTCGAATCTTTGATGTAAGAACAATCCGCTAAAAAACCATAGGCCCTGCCAACAATATTATAAGAGCGTATGCTTGTATCAGGAATGTTCCCAATAGTTCCGAAATAGTTGTATTTTTTATAATTATCAGGAAACTCTTTGGTATCATAGGTTGGATGCGAGCTTTCACGCGGCAGCATGCCCATATATTTTCTTAAAAAAATATAATCATTTTGGGTTAGGTTGAACCGCTTAGTCGCATTTACTGTCTGTGGATAAATAAGCGAAAGCAAAATATTATTTTCATCTTCAAATGGGACGTAATTATTCCTTCTGAAATCTTTCGGAGGTTCTTTTTTATTCCCGTTCATAAATGCTTTTCCAATAACAGTATGGGTTGCGCGATTCTTTATGTTCCCGGAATTGTAAGCTGCGGGCTGCGTGTAGATAACTTTCGAATTATTGTCAAGAAAAGTAAATGCATTTGTATAGCGGTTGTTGGTACTGTCGCATCCTGCATTCAGGCGCTGATTGATTTTAGTATTTGCATATCCCATTTCATGCAACCTTTTATTGATATAAGCAGGTGAAAGAAATTCATAAATCCTTGAATAGGCATTGTTATCGCTTACAAGCAACATCCGCTTAATATATTGTGCAATGCTGGGGTAGCCTGAAATGGAAGTTGTATCGTAGGTTTCTTTCGTTTCACAATTGTGCGAACTATCAATCCGAAGCCGTGTATGTTTTGAAAGATTTCCAATTTTCAGTCTGTTTATTTTCTCTAATGCGAAAGCTGCAAGGGGTAATTTTACAAGGCTTGCAGGGTAGTAATATCTTTTAGCAGGTGGTTCGAGGAAATATTTTTTTAGTGTTACGCGTTTGTTTTTATCGCGGTTAATTTGGGTATATATTACCTGCAAATGATATTTCTCCGGATGTTTGAAAACCTCTTTGTATCTACTATCAAGAGAATCTTTATGAATAATTTCAGTTAATAGGTTCTGGCCCAGGCACGAAAAATAAGCCGCTGCAAGCACAACGATTATACTAATTTTTCTTTTCATTATTTAGCTCCGAAGTTGAGCTTTAATTAGATTTTGCTTGCTGGAACCCCAGTGATAACCCAATGAAAATGGGAGTTTCTTGGGTTTTCGGAGAATGGTGTCTTTATATGCGTCTAACAGGTCTGTTTGGAATACGCCTGAAAAATCACTTACCGGATTTACATATACTCCATAAAGTGAAACATACCATTTATCGCCGGGGAAATATTTGTACGGAATACCTGTATCATCTTCCAGTATTGTTTTGCTCTTGCTTAGAATAAAATCCCTGAACTGGGAAAAGAAAGCATAGTGAAGCAGGTAAGATGCGGATTTAAGATAGGTTATACAAGGCTTCATTTTGGTAAACATCGTTTTTAATGCAACATTTTTTGAATATGCGCCATCCGACAAATCACACTTCATATAACTCACCATTTGAATAGAGTTGTTTTTGCTGTTTTTAAAATAAACTTTCACAAGGTCGTTATGATGCATGCCCAGGCTGTCTTTAGGTAATGGAGTTGCGGTGCCATCATCATTCAAATGAAAATACTGCAGGTTGATAATTTCATGTCCCGTCCTTACGAGGAAAACACAAATCAGCGGAAGCGTACCATTAACATTATCGGCATTTAATGCAGTAGACATTTTACTTGTGATGAAATAACTCCGCTTAAAAATATCGCCCAATGATTTATAAACTGCATTCAGATAATTTTCAGTTGACTTGATAGGCATCTTATTCAGGTCAGGCAAGGCTCCGTTTATTTCCAGCGCATACAAGCGATAGTTTTTAGCATCGGGAAAAAAGTAGTTGGCATGTAAAATATCCGGCCCGCTTAGCGGATAAAAAATATCGAGTTTGCTTTTGCGTTCGGCTGCAAGCTCCGTATTGCCCCATTCCGTCATAGGTTCCAAGCGGGTTGTTGCAATTTGGTTCCAGGAATAATCGAAATTACGATGAAATTTTGCCCAGACTGAATCATTCTCCAGCTTGGCATACGGACTTCCCGGCCATGATTTCATTCCGGCAATATAACGGGCTATATCATTGTATTTCCTGTCGAATGTAATCTTTCCAAAATCTTCATCCTGCCAAGCTTTTATAGTATCTGCAGAGGCTTTTACTAAGGCGGTATCTTTCGGCGCTGCTTTAACTGGAATGGCGGCTGGGGTAGAGTGATTAACACAGGAAGTAAGCCCTGTAAACAGGAGAAACAGAAGAGAATAAAAACTAATTACTTTCGGAAATGAATGGTTTTTCATGTAGGGATATTACCGGTTTTTTAATGAAATATACAGCGCTGCCCGCAAGGATAGTTCCTAATCCGAGGAGTGATTCTTTAGGGTGTTCTTGTATAGTGAAATATAGCATCCATGCGCTTAATGCAAGAAAAATGATAGGGGTTACCGGATATCCGAAAGTTTTATATCCATCTTGCTTGCCCTTCATTCTCGAGCGTAAAACAAATAATCCGAGTACCGTAAAAAAGGTGGATAAGCTAAGTGTAAAACCTATATACAACAGTACTTTTCCAAAGGAAGCTGTAAGTATCAGCAGAAGCGAAATAACACCCTGAATGATTTTGGCTACATAAGGAACTCCATGTTTATTTTTAATAGATAAGAACGAAAGTTGCGGAAGGTCTTCACCCATAACCTGTGCTACTCTTGGCCCCGCCAGAACAAAGGAACTTATGGATGCTATTAGAAGAAGGGCAATCATCATGCCCATCATGTTGCCGATTTTTAATCCGAAAATATGTATGGCAGAAATCAAGCCAACCTCCACTTGTCCCTGCATTTCTTTTGCCGGTGCAGAGTATAGGAAAATATAATTCAACAAAACGTACAAAACCATTACAATAATTGTTCCGTAAAATAATGCTTTGGGAACATTTTTACTTGGATTTTCAATGTCGCTAGCCATATAGGTGGCGGTATTCCAGCCGGAGTATGCGTATGAAACATAGATAAGTGATACGGCAAATGATGAGGAAAAAATAGAATGCCATCCCTCATTAAGCATTGTACTTTGTTGTGGCAGCAGGGAAAGCGTTTGCGGTGTTTCTAAAATAAAACCCGCAATAATAAAAAACAATATAAGCGCAATTTCCAGCATAGTAAATATATTTTGAAATCGCGCACTCTGCCGAAGATTGAAAGAGTGAATGAACGTAACAATGATAATTACCGCTGCTGCAAGTATTACAGGATTAGTTGAAGGAAAAACCTTATTTACATAAGTGCCGAGCGCCATAGCCGCTAATGCTGTAGGCGCAGCAAAAGCCACTGTGGAAGAAACCCAGCCGGATAGAAAGCCGGCAAATGGATGAAATATTTTGGAGAGGTAATGGTATTCTCCGCCCGAACGGGGCATGGCTGAAGCTAATTCGCCATAGCAAAGGGCTCCGCATAAAGCAATAACGCCGCCCACCAGCCAAAGCATGAGTATTCCGAAACCGCTATGGACACCCATTAACTGGAACCCCAAACTGGTAAATACGCCGGTACCTATCATACTGGCGATTACAATCAGGGTGGCAGTAAAAACTTTCATTTTCCTGTGCGGCATAAAATCGTATTAAAAATAATTTACAAGTATAGTCGTTTAACGAGTGGCTATTTCCTGCCTTTTGGGCAAGTAATTCACAGACATATTAACCAAAATGTGATTTTGGTTTCTCCGGAATCGAATTTGATAATTTCCTGAAGAGATTAATAAAATCAGGTATTACAAGGTATTAATCGTCGTCTTTTTCACTTGATTTATTCGGCACCACAAATCCACAGTGCCTTGGCGCCGGCATTTGTGCCGACCCTTTTATGGCTTTCCACAGTACTTCATTGAAAGCTTCTTCCGGAATGCCGTCTGCTTTTCGGAAATTAAATTTATTAGATTTTTTCATCAATTCGTTATAGGCAGTATTCTTATCATTGATGTTAATATTTGAATTCCTGGCCACATAAGGTAAGGTATTGAATGTAGGCATAAAACTTGCCCACATGGGCATAGCTGCGGCATCATACTGACTCATTGGTTGCAAGCCAAGCATCACTTCCATGGTATGCAGCATAGAGGAAGTGGAATACATAGTGTGGTCGGTAAAGTGCCTTTTTACAAATGGGCCGGCCACCAAAGCTATGCTGCGATGGGCATCTACATGGTCGGCTCCGTTTTGCGCATCATCTTCGGTTACAAAAACCACGCATTCTTTCCAAATCGGGCTTTGCGAGAGGTGTTCCATAAATCTGCCAAGCGCTAAATCATTATCTGCCACCAAAGCGTAAGGTGTGTAAGCACCCTTGGCAAGCCCGCTGGTGTGGTCGTTCGGGAAGTAAACAATATTAAATTGCGGCACAGCATTTGCTGCAACCAAAGAATCAAAATCTTTTTCCCATACTTTTTCCCTGTCCACATCATGGTAGGAAAGATTCCAGCCGGTATAGGCGCTGCATGTATGGTTTGCAAGGTCTTTCAGCTCAATTTTACCATCATCGTCACCTCGAAACTCACCGTAATTACGGTAGCTCACATTATTTTTCCTGCAGTCGTCCCAGATAAAACCTGCTTTGGGCAATGCGATTTTCCGGTTGCCGCTATAATCATAATTGCCGCCACGGCCGCCGTAGCTGGTGGGCCATGTCTTTTCAACATAGTCATTGGCGTAAGCTGCCATGCTCCAGTTGTGCCCATCGGCGCTTACTTCCGCATCTACATAAAAATTATCCAGTAATACAAACTCATCCGCAATGGCATGTTCATTCGGGGTAATTCTCTCAGGAAAAAGACATAAAGAGGTGTCTCCATTTCCATTGGGCATATCACCCAAAACCTGGTCATAAGTACGGTTTTCTTTTAGTACGTAAAATACATACTTGATATGGGGCGAAGAACTAAGAGCTAAGAGGGAAGAGTCTTTCGTAGCCCCTTTGTATGGCGTATTATGATATACTGCTTGTGAGTAATCGGCGAGTACTTTTGTGTCCGGTTCAGGAATGATGCTCATAGTTCCGGTAAACAAACCACCTATGTATTGCACCTTACGAGGCTTATTTTTATCACCTTGCTTATAATTTGTTTGTTGTTTACCTCTCAACGGATTTGGCCCATCCGGATTTGCCATAGACGAAAACCCTTTACCGTTGCTCACCCATATTTTATGATTTACTACTCTTACGCAAGTCGGATACCAGCCTGTGGGGATAAAGCCTTTAGGGAAACTATGTCCCGGTTTACTCACATCAAAAACGGCCAGGCAATTATTATCTGCGTTAGCTATATAAAGTGTTTTATCGTCTGCACTTAATGCTACACTATTGGTTGTACTTCCCTCCAGGGAATTAGGGTAAATAGCGGCATCCAATGTTTCCACAACTTTATTATCAGCAGTTGAAATAACCGAAACGCTGTTATCATTGGCATTGGAGAGAAACAGGTATTTTCCGTTATAGCTAAATATTAAATCATTCGGGTTGCTGCCAACATGAATAGATGAAATGCTGGTATCTTTCCGGGTATTGTAAATCAAAACTTTTTCATCGCCCCAAATGCTGATGTACAAATTATTATCAGCAGGAGAAAGCGCACAGGTATATGCCTCTGCAGGCAGAGAAACCTGTTTAATTATTTTTTTGTTTTCAAGATTGATTACATAAAGCGAATTATTTTCCTTAGTAACTGCATATAATCTTTTGCGTGCATCATCAACACACAAACCCGTTGGTGAAATTTTCTCGGGCCATATTTTTCCCAGTATTATGCTGTCGGTTAATGCAAGTTTTCCATTCGTATTTGTGTAGCATAAAATACGGTTTCCGTTTCCTGCGGAAGCATATAATGTTTTATCATCTTTACTGAAAGAAAGCCCCAGCCAGCCTACTGCAATTTTAACGCTGTCGGTTCTTTTTTCTGTCCGGGTATCAATTATCATAATAGATTGATCGCTCTGCCCATTATTAGTTACTGCAACAAAATTTCCATTGTTGCTTACAGCAATATTTAATGGCAAATCACCCAATGGTAATTTATCACCGGCAGGTGTAAGGTTCCAACCATTTGGAAGCTGAATTCTGTTAGCTTCTAATTCTTTTAAAGTTTGAGCATGCAATCCTATCGAAAGGAGAAAAATTATGCCAAACCGGAGTAGTTTTTTCACGAAAATGCAGTCTAATGTTACTATAGGCAAATATCGCTCAAAAAGCTCAAAATATACGTGAGAGTGGGTTATGAATATGTTAAAATAGTACAAATACAGGCCGACATAATGACAAATTTTACATTGTATTCTACCTGAAAATTAGTTGTTTATGACTGGAATAGGCAAATGTGCCGCATTTTTACCCCATTTGGCACGAAAACTGTTTGGTACGCTTTTTGAGTATATAATTAATGAATAAAGTTAGTTGATCGATTAAAGCAAAATAAAATATGGAGCGTCTTAACACTAAAAACAAGGGAATGGTAGCAATAGGAGTCTCACAACCCAGAAAGGTTGATATCATACAGACAGTACAGGATTATGGGAACCGTCTTTTTTCGTTCATCCGAAACCGGGTGAAAAGCGATGAAGATGCCCAGGATATATTACAGGATGTATGGTTTAGGCTTAGCAACGTGAATGAGGCCGAACCGATAGAACAAGTAGGTTCATGGTTATTTACCGTTGCGCGTAACCGGATTACTGATATGTATCGCAAACAAAAACCTGCATCGTTAGATGATTTTGTTTACGAAGACGAGGATGGAGAAATCAATTATAAGGATATACTCCTTTCTGAATTCAAAAGTCCGGATGACGAAGAATTGAAAAAGATGTTCTGGGCCGAATTTTCCAAAGCGTTGGATGAATTGCCCAAAGAACAAAAGGATGCCTTTATTCAGAATGAAATGGAAGATAGAACCTTCCGTGAAATGGCTGAAAAATCGGGCGAAAGCATTAAAACTTTAATATCGCGCAAACGATATGCCGTATTGCACTTACGTAAAAAACTGGATTCTCTTTACACTGAACTAATAACACATTAATTATAAACTGTCATGAACGAAGAAAAAGAAACAATGGATAGAAATTGCTGCGGACGCGGAGGCCGTAAATGGTGGTTCTTAATACCAATATGTGTAATTGCAGGAATATTTGGTTTCGGATTAATTGTAATGCTTCTATGGAATGCATTAATGCCTCACCTTTTCAGCCTCGGACAAATAACCTATTGCCAGGCGTTAGGTATTCTTATACTGTCTAAAGTATTATTCGGAGGATTTAAAGGCCGCGGTTGCGGAGGCCGATGTGGAAGAGGCGGACGTTTCGGACGAGGCCGCGAATGGAAAGAAAAATGGATGAGCATGAGCGAAGAAGAACGTGCTAAATTCAAAGAAGAATGGAAAAACAGGTGCTGCTAATAAAGCAAACCTGATACGATAAAAAAAGGGGAAGATGTAAGGTCTTTCCCTTTTTTATTTTACATAAGTTTTTTCTTCAGTATCTTCTTTCCTGCTAAATGCGCTTTCCATGGAGTCCAATAGTAATCATTCCAGCCGCTTTTTATTCCTTCTGCTTCGTTATCGGGAATATTGGCATGTACCATATTCAACACAGCATCGTTGCCTTTTTTCTCTAATTGCAACATAAATATGGAATTTAAATCCGTTTTCTTCCAATCGCTGCCTCTCCAGGTTTGTACAATAAGTTTGCCTGGTACCAGGTTTAGGTTTTTGCCTTTTATATAATCGCCATGGGCGCTATAAGATGAACCTTCTTTTTTTGTGATTTTTGCCGGTGCGCTTGTTAGCATAGAATGCATTTTTGCGTCCATATACATTTCATATAGCTCTTCAGGCGTGGTATTTTTAAATATTACTTTTTGAGTGAGTGTTTTCATAATGATGTGGGTTTGATATTGCAAAATAACAAATTAAAAGGATATTAAAATTCAATAAAGTTAACTGAAGAAGAAGGAATTTTATTGTTTTATATTGTAAACCAGTAGCTTGATAAACAATGATGCATATCAATATGAAATGTGGGCTATTATCATAATATTGTCTTGGAATCTTTTTATTATTTTGCAAGACGTATATTACAAATAACGATTAAATTACCCCCTGAGTTATGATATTATCAAAATCCTGTCAGTATGGCGTTCGAGCTTTGCTGTATATAGGAATGAAAAGTGAAAAGAGCGGCAAAACCGAATTGAATGAGATTGCAGATGGTTTAGATATTCCCAAGCCCTATCTTGCAAAAATTATGCAGCAATTGGTAAAGCGTGGATTGGCAAGGTCGACCAAAGGGCCAAACGGCGGATTTTATATGACTCCCAAAGAAAAATCAAAAACACTTCTTAATATAGTAGAAGCAGTAGATGGCCTCGAATACTTTGCCAGTTGCGGCTTAGGAATGGAGTATTGCGACCCTAAGAGGCCTTGTCCCCTTCATGGAGATATGGTGAAAATAAGGGAAAATTTGATGAAAACGTTCGGTAAGTATTCCATTGAAAAAATAGGGCAGAAAATTAAGAAGGGGGAGTTCAGTATTTCCCGCAATTAACTCCTTAACCGGTTATTGCAGGCTGTAAACATATATTTTATTATCGGCGCCTGTAACCAGGTAAAGCGAACCGTCATTTTTCATGTCTGCAATGCTGAAGCTTCCGGAACCATATATAGGGAAGCCGGGACAAATATTTCCCGAATTGTTCCATAAATAAATCCTGTCATTTTTTTGGTCAACCGCTCCAATCCGCAAGGAGCGATCGGGGTAGACAAACAATGACAAGTTATTTTCCAATTCATCTTTTGCGCTAATATGGAACTGTTCCGTTTTATCTTTATTATAGGCCCATAAGTCGGTTCCGCTTAAGAATATCATTTCCTGTTTGCCCATGCTATCTGTTGGTCCCGGAACAAAATCAGGATTGTTGTAACTGCCTTTTAAATATTGGATGGTAGAGAGTTCTCCCGTTAGGCTTAATTTAAATACAGTTCCTGTAGAATCAGATGCCAGAATGTATGAATCGGATAATGATTTACCCTCCTGAACATAAAAGTTCCGGATATGCTGCGGCATGCGGTTATCGAGGTTTAATTTTTCATTTCCCTTCCGGTCGAGCGCATACACTTTTCCGCCATCATCTATAAAAAAGATATAATCTTTATTGTCTAATTGTAAATAATGCGCAGCGCATTTTACCTGGTACCTGGTTTCCGGCATGGCCCAGCCTTCCACCGGTTTTCCGTTAATATCATACTCATGAATTTTGGAATCATCCCCGGCCAGCATCAGCCTGTAGTTTCTATTATTGTCGTAGTCAAATACATTTATGGGGCCCGATGCGGAATACTTTAGCTTAAGCGGGTATCCTTCAAATTCATTCCCTTTTCTATCCAGTAAAATAATATTTCCGGCGGTATTAAACAGGTATTGAATTTTATTATTCTTCAATGCATCTACCTGGAAAACGGGGCTCTGAATATCGCCCTCAATTTGTTTCTTCCATTCAATATGCCCGTTATTGCTAATCAGGTAAACTGTTTCATTTTTGTCTTCCACCAGCACATATTGGCCATGTGTAATATGCTCGGTAACCCAGCATGGCGGCGTTTGCAGCGTGGTATCAAGCGCTACCTGCCATAAAGGAACAATTTCTTTACGGAACATCGGATTTCTTTTCAAATATAAGTTGGTATAAAACATACCCTGCAGATAACTAAACTGAAGAGAGGCCGCATGAAATTTACTGAACACATTCATGTGTTTTTTCATATCGACAGTGAACGATTTGTCTAAATAATTTGCATACACAAGCGGTGATAGCGCCATATTATTATATACATATATTCCCGATTCGCTTTCCACATGCTGTTTTACATAGTCCTTATAGTAATTGTCCTTATCCAGCGTGTTGCTTCCCTCGTAGCTATATATGAATATTTTCAAGGCCTTTAAACTATTACCAAAAACAATATAATTTCCGACAGATGTAAACCATGATTTTGTAACTCCGTCGAAACCGCTGCCTAAAATATACCCCATAACATTATCCAAATTAAGATTATGAATTTCATGATGCATGTAATTGGAATCGGCAGTTTTCATTTTTTTTCTCGCTGAAAGTGTATCAGCCAGCAGGGTTAGCTTAGTCATAGCCTCTTTAACATCAGTGGCCTCCATCAATACATAGGTATCGTTTTGTAAAGAGCTGTCCGAGGGTTCGGTAATTATTTCCGCTACTTCCGTATTAATCCATGGGTAAAAGTATTTTTCAATATTCAGGTTGTAGTTTTGTTGCAGCCTGTTAATCCATTCTGTTCGTGTGCGGCTTCTATTATGCCTGCCGAGATATTGGATGTAATCTTTATGAAATGCGGCATAGTCGCTGAATTCATGGCAAAGCATGTAGGTTGTATTGGCAGGAGCCACACTGGCTGCTTTAATTTCACGCGAGGATTGTTTTTGGAAAAGATTCAGGAATTGATTTCCGGTACTGTCGCAATCGGTAAAACCGGTCATAATAAGTTCATCGGGGTTCACTGTAATATCCAATTCCATCCATTGCCCGAAATCCTGAACAGAAGAAAGGATGGGCAAAAAATTTCTGTTTGCAAGATGGGAAGCTACATTGGCAAATGTTTGGAAGTTGATAAATAGGTTGGCTGCCGGTTGTCCGCCGGAAGCATTAAGTACTTTAGTGAAATAGGCGTTATCCATAAGCGAAATGCCCGATTCGAGCTGCCGTAGCGATTCTTTGATTAGTGCCGGAGCATAGGAAGCAATAAAAATACCATTGCTGTTGGTATAGTAAAGTGAATTGGTTTCATCTATTTTTAGGCAATGGATAGTTGTTTCTTCATAGTGTAAATCATTGGCAGGGCTATTGCCCTTCAAAGAATCTAAATAAGAATTTAACGTAGTTTGTGAAGTGCCTGCAGGCAGGGAACAAACAAATAAATAATTAAAACGGTTCATTCCGTTTATATGTGCCGATATAAATAAAGATTGGCTTTCCAGAATGGAGCCTATCTCCGGGTTTTCCCTCACAATGGAATCGAGCGATTTTAACTGGCCGTTCAGTTCAGAGAAATAAGGTATTTCAAGTAAGTCTTTCCAAATATCGCTTGTTACCGAAATGTTTTTCCACAGTGGCAATGTTTTCCGGCTTTCAAATAGAAAAGAAGCATCTATGGGAATTGCTTTAATAGCGCTGTTTACCGGAATTTCCGTCTTTTTCAGGTGGAAGTACATATAGGTGCCGCCGCCCAACAGGATAACTACTACTACTATGGCGATAATCTTTTTTATCATCGGTTTAATGCTGATGAAATAAATCCCATTCCACTAATTTAAAACTACGCCTGTGATAAATAGAAATCCCGTGTTTTTCAATAGCTGCACGGTGCGACATGGTTCCATATCCTTTATTCTGGCTCCAGCCATAGTAGGGGTAATCTATATGGAGTTTATTCATATATTCATCGCGGTGTGTTTTGGCAAGTACCGATGCGGCGGCTATCGATGCAAATTTAGCATCTCCTTTTATGATGCATTTATGTTGAATGCCTTTATAAGATGTAAATCTGTTTCCATCTATCAACAAAAAATCAGGCTGGGTTTTTAATCGGCCAATTGCCTTATGCATCGCCAGAAAGGAAGCTTTCAGAATATTTATTTCATCAATTTCTTCATTGCTTACATCGGCCACGGCCCATGCTATGGCCTCTTTTTCAATTACTGTTCTTAATTCGTTACGCACCGGTTCCGTAATTTGCTTGGAGTCATTCAGCAATGGATGATAAAAATCTTTCGGAAGAATTACCGCAGATGCAAATACAGGCCCTGAAAGGCATCCCCGGCCGGCTTCATCGCAACCGGCTTCCATAAGTTCTTTGTTCATGTATGGTTTAAGTGCCATCAGCGTGCAGCTTTTTCTAACGATTTCCAGGTTAATTCAGCAGTATTTTTCCATGAAAAGGCAGTGCATCGTTCTCTGCCCTTTTCAATAAGTTCAGTCCGTAAGGTTTGATTTTTTAATATTTCCAGCATGCCGTCCGCAATGGAATCTATGGAGAATGGGTCTACCATGCGGGCTGCATCCCTTGTAACTTCGGGGATGGAAGTAATATCGGAAGCTACTATCGGAACATCACATTGCATAGCCTCTACCAGGGGTATTCCAAAACCTTCGAAATAGGAAACATACACAAGTGCGAATGCTGCACCCATTACTTTGCTTAATTCTTCCACATTCAATCTTCCGGTAAAAACAACGTCATTCTTAAATTTCATTTTCTGATAGGTCTTCTCCATCTCACTATTTTTAAAATAATGAGGGCCAACCAATACTAATTTTATAGGCGAGCCTGAACTTTCCTTTACCTTGTCAAATGCCTCCAACAGCCTCTTTACGTTTTTGCGCGGATGCAGTGCGCTTACATATAAAAAATAATCCGTACCTCCTGAATACTTATTCCGCATTTCACTTTTTTCATTCTCTGCCATCACCCGGTAATTCCTGTGTGCCGCATTATATACTACATCAATTTTGTCGGCATGAATATTATAATTCTGTACAATATCCTGTTTTGAAAATTCAGATACGGTTATTATCCTTCTTGCCTTTGCTGCAAACTTGGGGAAGAAGTGGCGGTAATGCCAGCTTGCCCATTTGGGTAAATCCTGGGGGTAGTGCTCATAGTTTAAATCGTGAATAACAGGCACCGAGCGTACCTCCGTATTTAAACTGAGGAATCCGTCGGGCGAATAGAAAATATCGGGTTTCACCCGGTTTAAAGTTCTCGCAACCGAATATTCAAACCACCAGTAATAAAGCAGCGGATGTCTTGCCTGCGGATAGAGAACCACAGGAGTAACATTGGACGAAAAAACAAACTTCTCATCATATTTCCGGTCAAATAAAAAGAGAAACTGATGTTCGGGATGGTTTACGGTAATACGTTTTAATACATTGTATGCATGCACACCAATGCCTTCCATTTTATTTTTGAGCAATAACCTTGTATTTACAGCTATCTTCATTATTTAAGGCAAGGTTGAATGGCTTCCACCAGGGAGGCATTTGATGCTATTAAAATTCCTTTCACACCCACTTTTTCTCCGGCAATAGTATCCCGCTCTTTATCACCAATGAAATAGGATTGTGCAGGGTCAATATTAAACCGGGCCAATGCCTTTTCCACATTCAATGAATCCGGTTTGCGGCAAATGCAACTGCCTGTTTCAGGGTGATGAACACAATAATATATTTCTTCAATATGTATACCTTCTTTTTTTAGCTCATCAAGCAGATAGCCATGCATTTTTTCGGT
This sequence comes from Bacteroidia bacterium, assembly GCA_035484895.1. Lineage (GTDB taxonomy): Bacteria > Bacteroidota > Bacteroidia > JABEUT01 > JABEUT01 > JABEUT01. The sequence continues at coordinate 16,982 of DATHOL010000300.1, forward strand.
ATCTTCTATTTTAAATAATCCTCTGCCAATACCACTTTGGTTAGAAATGATGATTAATAGGTATCCTGCCTTTTGCAGCATTTTTAAAGCTTCAAAAACATCCGGCAGGATTTCAAAATCCTCCATACGGAAAGTATAATCGCCTCTTTCGCGGTTTATAACACCATCACGGTCTAGTAAAACAGCTTTATTCATGATTTAAATAGCGCTACAATTTGATGATAAAACTCGGGTGCAAATTCATAATGAAGTATAATAGTAAATACTATGCCAAACAAGCCTCCCCAGAAGTGAGCATCATGTCCAATATTGGTTTTCCCTCTTCTCCCCATATACCATTCGGAGGCTAGTAAAAGAATACCTAGTACGAAAGCGGGGATAGGAATAGGTATAAACATTAGTCCAAGCATTGCTGTTGGGTTGATTAATATGTATGAAAAAAGTAAAGCATAAACTGCACCCGAAGCTCCAATAGCATTGTAACCTGGATTGTTTTTATGTTTTTCATATGTAGGTATTGAGGAAATTAAGATTCCTCCAAAATAAAGAAGAATATAGAAATAGCGGGCATGTTCGGGAAAGTAAGCCGGAAATATTTCCTGCTCCAATGGGAGTCCGAAAAAAAATAATCCTAGCATATTGCGGATAAGGTGCAAATAATCTAAATGCAGAAAAGCATGGGTAAAAATGGTGTACCACTCTTTTTTGTTGGTGTATATCCGGTGCGGGTTAAACATGTATTTCGCAAAAAAAGCCTTATCCCGGAAGCCAATCAGGGAGAAAACAACAGTAAATCCAAGGATATAATAGGTTATCATTGCAAGCAGTACAAGTTCTGAATTCTATTCCAAAATTACTTTTTTTAGGCTTATGTCGCTGCATTCATTTATACTGTTAATTTTGAATTGTTTAGTTTTTGTTTATGCCGGAAGAAAAGAAAAAGGAAGTTATAGGCCGCATTGTATTGGTCGACCTGCCCAGGTTGGGTTTTACAAGTATTCCCGCTAAAACGGATACGGGTGCTTATTACTGTTCATTGCACTGCCATTTTATAAATGTAAAAATGGAGAATGGCAAAAAAATACTTTGCTTTAACCTGCTCGACCCTTCGCATCCCGAATACCAGGAGCGAACGATATTTTATAAACGAAAATTCATAGAGAAGCAGATTAAAAACTCTTTTGGAGATACTGAAATGCGATACCTGATACATACCGGTGTTCGTATTCATGGCCGCAGGATAAGAGCCTGGATAAGCCTTACCGACCGGGGCAATATGAAATACCCCATGCTGCTTGGCAGCCGTTTGCTTCGGAATAAATTTGTGGTGGATGTTTCTTTAAAAGAGAGAAAAACTACATAACAGGTTTATCTTCTTTTTTCCCGTAGTTAGCGGTGCGAACTAATTTTCCGGTATTATCGTAAAAATTCCAGGTGCCTGTAGGTTTTCCTTTTACATAACTGCCTTCATATCTTTTTTGGCCATTTTCATAATAGGAAGCGGTGGGGCCATCAAGCACTCCGGCTGTAAAAAAATCGTCGCTCCAAAGCTTTCCGTTTTCATAAAAGCTCTGGCATTCGCCTTGCCTTCTTCCGGCCGCATAGTAGCTTTTTTCTTTAATCGTACCCTTTGGATAGCGTTTAAACAGTACTCCGTCTTTTATGCTTGTATCGGCCGCTTGTTGCGGAGCAGCATGTATTTTGGAAGTATCTACCGTTGTAGAATTATTAGTAACAGCGTCTGATTTAGGAGTAGGATGACACGCGTTTAAAATAACTGTTGCGCTAAGAAGTATATAAATTGTTTTTTTCATCAGGTTCTTTTTCATGGGCAAATTTAGGAGAAAATAGCTTATGCCCAAATCCTTTCTGATTTTGTCAGCCCCAAACCCTAAAGAGGTTTGGAATAATTGCCAGTCGGGCTCCGACCTACTTATCTCTCTCGGTTACAAACTCTATTAGTTGTTCGAATGCTTTTTTGTATATCGAATCAGGTAATTCGTTCAACATTAATTTCGACTTTTCCCGATATTCATACATTTTACTTCGGGCATATTCCAGCCCTTTCTTTTCTTTCACAAATGCCAATATCCGCAAGGCTATTTCCTTATCGCTGCTTTTCCTTTTAATGCCGCTTAAAATACTTCTCCTCTCCGCATATGATGACTGTTCCAACGCATAAATAAGCGGCAGGCTCATTTTTTTTTCTTTAATATCGGTCCCTGTTGGTTTGCCAATATCGAGGTCGGTTTCAAAATCGAGCAGGTCATCTTTAATCTGGAATGCTATGCCGAGCAGTTCACCCATTTCCAGGACATGCTTTATTGTTTCTTCGCTTGCCCCTGTAGAAGCAGCGCCCGATGCACAACACGCTGCTACCAACGATGCAGTTTTGTTGGTAATGATTTCAAAATATTCGGGCTCGGTTATATTGAGTTTACGGGTTTTTTCAATCTGTAATAATTCCCCTTCGCTCATCTTTTGCACAGCGGTTGAAACCAATTCAAGCAAATGAAATTCCTTGTTCTTCACCGCGAGCAGCAAGCCTCTTGAAAGCAAATAATCGCCTACCAGTATAGCTACTTTGTTTTTCCATAGTGCATTGATGGAGAATGCACCACGGCGGCGAT
>DATHOL010000301.1:0-4693 GCA_035484895.1 Bacteroidia bacterium
CCTTTTGGGGTTTCTTCTACGTCAAATAGTACTTTGTCATTTTCGTGTATAGGGGTCTTTAAGCTTGATTCATGTACGAATACGCTGTCTCCTGTTTCTGCCATGGTGATAAAACCGAAATGCTTATCGGTATTAAAAAATTTCACTGTGCCTTTTTTCATTGTGTTGTTTATTTGTTGTTACGATTTATTTACTGGTACTGTTAGCGATTTTTTTTGTCTGTTAGGAAAAAGGATGGGTCGCAACTACATCAATATTTTTCTTTATAAGCTTGTGGATATTTCTCAGGTATGCACGTTCGTCGGTATTGCAAAACGATAGCGCAACACCCGATTCCCCTGCGCGGCCAGTACGGCCGATGCGGTGAACATAGGTTTCCGCCTGTTCCGGAATTTCGAAATTGATAACGTGGGTAAGTTTATCCACGTCAATACCCCTGGAGGCTATATCTGTGGCAACAAGTACACGGATGGTACGGTTTTTAAACCCTTTCAATGCCCTTTCGCGCGCATTTTGAGATTTGTTGCCGTGAATGGCTTCCGCCTTAATTCCATTGTGGTTGAGTTCTTTTACAACTTTATCGGCACCATGCTTGGTGCGTGTAAATACCAGCGCATGTTCAATAGATTCATTTTTAAGAACGTGTCTTAATAATGGCCTTTTATTTTCCTGGCTTACATAATAAACTGATTGTTTAATAAGGTCAGCTGTAGAAGCTACCGGAGTTATGTTTACACTTACGGGGCTCTTTAATAAGGTATCTGCAAATTTGCGGATTTCAGGTGGAGCGGTTGCCGAAAAGAATACAGTTTGTCTTTTTTGAGGAAGACGGGCAATAATTTTCTTAATATCATTGATAAAACCCATATCCAACATACGGTCAGCTTCATCCAATACAAAATACTCTACTGCATTCAGCTTAATGTAGCCTTGTTGCATAAGGTCGAGTAAACGGCCCGGAGTTGCTATCAGCACATCCACACCTTTACGCAGAATGGTTGTTTGTGCATGCTGGGAAACTCCGCCAAAAACTACGGTATGCCTTACGTGCAGGTTATTTCCATAAGCTTTAAAGCTTTCGTTAATCTGTAATGCAAGTTCGCGGGTAGGCGCAAGCACCAATACTTTAATACCAGGTTGAGCAGTAGCCCTGTTCTGGTTTAATAATTGAAGAAGAGGTAAAGCAAATGCTGCTGTTTTACCGGTTCCTGTTTGTGCGCATCCGAAGATGTCTTTACCTGCTAAAATGTGTGGTATTGCTTTTTCCTGTATAGGAGTAGGCTCTGTGTAGCCTTCTTTACTTATAGCCTCAAGCAATGGGGGTATAAGGTTCAATTCATGAAATGTCATAGTTATACTATTGATTATTAATGGTTACAGGTGTGCCAATGCGGCTTTCCTTAGCTAACTTATTAGGAAAAACGTAAACCGGCACTGAATAAAATGGGGAAACCATTAACAGAATGAGATACAATCTTCGTAAGAAGTGTTGCAAAGATACACTATTTTTTGGACTTTAAGAGAAAAAGTGAAAAGTGAAAAATGAAAAGTGAAAAATAAGGAGTTGGCATTTGGGAGTTTATTAGCTGCTATCTATTAAAAACAAGGTAGATACAAAGAAGTTGGAAGCTAAAAGATAAAAGTTGAAAGTTTCTTAAATCATTTTCCATTCTCAATTTTCAACGCTCAACTTAAAAAAGAAGGTATCTTTGGCAATATTATGCATAAATCGAAATTGTTAAAAGTATACGCCTGTACGCATTGCGCACAGGTGGAAGTAGGTACCACTACTCCTAAAATTAGAGGTTGTAAAAAATCATCCTTTCATAACTGGGTATGCCTGGGCGAAAGAGGGCTTGATAAGTTTGTTTGCCAAAGCTGCGGCATAAAGGTTAATATATATGGAACCCCTTCGGTGGAAGGTTGTTCGGTTAACAAAACCCATATCTGGAATAAGGTATAGTAGGGGGCGACTGCCAATCAACAAAACGTAGTTTTCTATAAAAACAATGTGATTTCGACGTAGCTTTGCACGTAAGCAATACCCTACATGTTCTCCATTATTGACATAGAAACCTGCGGAGGCAGATTTGAATATCCGAAAGGAAGAATCATTGAGATTTCTATCGTTCAGCATGATGGCTTGCAGGTAACCGATAAATTTACAACACTTATTAATCCTGGTTGCTATATTTCTCCTCTCTACACAAGGATTTCAGGCATTACCAATGATATGGTTTCCTCTGCCCCCACTTTCCAGCAAGTTGCTAAAACGATTTTGGAAATGACCGAAGGCCGGATATTCGTGGCACACAATGTGGGTTTCGATTATGGTTTTATAAAAGAAGAATTTAAATCGCTTGGCTATAAATATAGTAGGGAGAAATTATGCACAGTACGGCTGAGCCGCAAACTTATTCCCGGAAAGGTATCGTACAGCCTTGGTAATTTATGCGCTTCCTTAAATATTCCTATTGAGGGCCGCCACCGTGCAGAAGGCGATGCTGTTGCGACTGCCAAATTGTTTGACCTTTTGCTCCAGTTAAAAACCATGGACCCTCAATATAAAACCAAAGGGGTGAATGAAATAATGGGAACCAGGATTGATAAAATAAAAAGCTACATCCTGAAAAAACTGCCCGAAGAATGTGGTGTTTATTACTTTTTAGATAAAGAAGGAAAAATCATTTACATCGGGAAAAGCAATAATATGTATCAGCGGGCGCAGAGCCATTTCAACTCGAAAGAAAGCAGGAGCAAAAAAATGCTGAATGATTTGTATGACGTGAGTTATCAGCTTACCGGAAGCGAATTGATAGCTTTGCTTGTAGAGTCAGAGGAAATAAAAAAACACCATCCTTATTATAACCGCGCCCGTAAGGCTGACAGCTTTACACACAGCATTGACTGGAGTAAAGATGAAAAGGGAATTATCAATTTTAAAATTGCAGAATCAGAAGAATCTACTAATGCTCTACGTTCTTTTACAAGCTATCTATCAGCACGGGAATGTTTGGAGAGATGGCTGGATGACCATACGCTTTGCCTCCGCTATTGCGGGCTTACCGATGAAGATGCCATTTGCTTTAATCACCAGATAAAAAAATGCTATGGTATTTGTGCAGGTGAAGAAGAAGTGGAGGAATATAATAAACGCGCCGCTAAAATATTGAAGGAGTTTAGTTTTGGCGATAAAGACTTTATAATTATAGAAGAAGGCAGACACAGAGAAGAAAGGTCTCTTATTCTAGTTGAAAACGGACATTACGCAGGCCACGGATATGCAGATATTACGGGGCAGGTAAACTCGCCCGAGGATTTAAAAGACTCCATAAAAAAGACTAGCACTTATCCCGATAACGATGATATCATCAGGGGTTGGTTAAAGAACCATAATGTGAAAACCATACTATTAAATGGAGTCAGCGAAATGACCGAATAAAAAAAACCCGACTATCTTAGTCAGGGTTTTAATAATTCGCAGTCGGCGCCCGACTTATCTTAAAAGGGTAACGTTGCCTTTGGTGTTAATAGTTGTTCCGTCAATTAAATTAGCTTTCAGGAAATAAACATACGTACCCAAATTCATATTTTGGCCTTTGTAACTGCCATCCCAGCCATTTTTAATATTAGTGGATGTAAATACTTTATTTCCCCAACGGTCATATATATCAAACTGCATCGATTCAATACAATCGCCCCTAACATAGAGAATATTGTTAACCGCTTGCCCGGGCGAGAAGCCAGTAGGTACAAATACACTTCCGCAACCCGATTCATTCACCGTAATTAAAACGGAATCAATCCGTGTGCAGCCGTTGGCGGTATCGGTAATAGTTACATAATACCAGGTGGTAACGGTCGGCGTAGCGGTAGGGTCAGCGCAATTGGAACAGGATAAACTTCCGGAAGGGATCCAACTGTAACCCGAACCTGAACTAGCTCCCGAAATGGTTAATGATTGCGAACCTCCGGGCGCTATAGTAGCATCGCAACAGGCAGAGCCGCTTGCACCGGCAATTACAAATACTTTAATACTGTCTTTTGCAGTGCAGCCGTCAGCGTTGGAAACAGTTACAACATAGGTAGTATTTAATAATGGCGTTGCCACCGGATTATATATAGCCGAATCACTCAGGGTGCCGGCCGGCGACCATAGATAGGTACTGCCTCCTGATGCACTGAGTCCTGCAGATTCTCCCCTGCAGATGGTAGTAATAGAGGGGTTCACCGAAGGTATAGGTGTAGGATTTACCGTTTCCATGTAGGTTGTATCTTTACTACAGCCATTTTTAGTTACAACCAATGTATATATAGTGGTAGATGAAGGAGTAACTATTATGCTGGCACTTGTATTTCCACCGGGTGTCCATACATAAGTACCGCCACCCGTTGCTAGAATTATGGCGCTGTCGCCGCCGCAAATTTGCCTGTTGCCTTGCAATGTAACAAGCGGCAATTGCCTTACTTTAACCGTATCAACCGCACTTACAGGGCATGGGCCTCCGCCACCTGTAGTTACCGTATAAATTTTAGATGTTGCAGGGTTTACAATAATAGTGCTGGTAGTTGCTCCGTTGCTCCATAAATAGCTACCTCCACCCGTAACTGATAGAGTATCTGCTGTACCGGCACAGGAAACCATAGTGGGGGTTATTGTTAAGGTTGGTGCGGGGTTAACATTTACAGTAAC
>DATHOL010000302.1:0-4503 GCA_035484895.1 Bacteroidia bacterium
CTGTCATCATCAATACCGACAGAGGGTAATAAATCATAGGCTTGTCATAAATAGGCATCAACTGCTTGCTGAGCGCCAATGTAAGCGGGTGTAAGCGGGTCCCTGAACCGCCCGCAAGTATAATTCCTTTCATAGGTATGGTTTGAAAATATGCGACTAAACTACAAACATAATTATAACTGTTAAGTATGATGTTAACTATTTTTAGATTTAACTCTATCTTTGAACCAAATAATCTACATTTAACTATGAAATTTGCCACCAAAGCTATACATGCAGGTCAGGAACCTGACCCAAGTACCGGAGCTATTATGACTCCTATTTTTCAAACCTCTACTTATGTGCAAGCCGCACCGGGCAAGCATAAAGGGTTTGAATATTCCCGCACACATAACCCAACACGTGAAGCGCTGGAATCTAATTTGGCAGCTTTAGAGGAGGGTAAACACGGACTTTGTTTCAGCAGCGGAATGGCAGCTGAAGATTGCGTGGCAAAATTGCTAAAACCTGGCGATGAGGTTATCTCCACCAATGATTTGTATGGCGGTTCCTTCCGCATGTTCACTAAAATATTTGCCAATTATGGAATCAAGTTCCACTTCATTCCCATGTCTGACCCGAAAGAAGTGGCAAAGTACATCAATAAAAATACAAAGCTTATCTGGATTGAAACCCCTACCAATCCCATGCTGAATATTATTGATATTAAAGCTATTTCTGCACTTGCAAAAAAGAATAAAATATTGGTGGCGGTTGATAATACTTTTGCAACACCATACCTGCAAACTCCTTTAAAATTAGGAGCTGACATTGTTACCCATTCCGTTACCAAATATTTGGGCGGACACTCCGATGTTATTATGGGCGCAATAGTTTGTAATGATGATGCCCTTTCCGAGCAATTGCACTTTATACAAAACAGTTGCGGCGCTATACCTTCTCCCCATGATTGTTTCCTTGTTTTGCGCGGTATAAAAACCCTGCATATCCGTATGGACAGGCATTGCGAGAATGCCATTAAAGTTTGCAAGTATTTGCAATCACATCCTAAAGTAGACAAAATTTATTACCCCGGAATACCGACTCACAAAAACCATAAAGTGGCAAAAGCGCAAATGCGTGGCTTTGGAGGTATGATGTCGTTCACTCTAAAAAAGGATGATATTAAAGAAGCGCATCGTGTGCTTTCCAAATTCAAAGTGTTTTCCTTGGCTGAATCATTAGGCGGAGTTGAATCATTAAGCGGGCATCCGGCTACGATGACACATGCCTCGATACCTAAAGAAGTACGTGAAAAATCGGGTGTGGTTGATTCGCTTATCCGCCTGAGTGTTGGTATTGAAGATATAGATGATTTGATTGAAGATTTGAAACAGGCGTTGAAGTAAGGTTTTGAGCAGATTAATTGGAAAATATAAGGGCTATTATAAATATGATAATTACAAATTCCAGAAATTTGATAAGACTTATTTTACCATAGAAATAACTCATTCAGATGTAGAAAAGAATTTCTATGGATGTGTGGAAGATGATCTTTCATCTGGTGGAATGCCAGGCATAGGTGATATTCACGGCTCATTGAAAGAAGGAAAAATATTATTTATAAAGTCAATGCCATATCAAGGAGTTTTTATAGAAAGTGATTCAAGTGGCAGATATGAATTACAAATGGATAAGTCTAAAAGACATCAACCCATTTATTATGAAGGGAAAACTCTTCCGAATGGAAAGTATGGAGGCAAATGGAATTTCAGGCATAATGGAATGATTACACAGATAATAATTTGGTTAAAAGGAATAAAAACAGGTGGAACCTGGGAAATGTCCAAAGTAAAAGAATAATATATGATAGACTTAACAAATAAACGCGCCATGGTATGCGGAAGCACCCAAGGCATAGGCAAAGCCTCTGCAATGATACTTGCAGGGCAAGGTGCAAGTATAACCTTGGTTGCACGCAATGAAGATGCGCTGAAGCAAGTATTGCAGGAACTTCCTGCAAATGCCAATCAAAAACACGATTATATAGTGGCTGATTTCAATCAACCGGAAGAACTGAAGAAAAGTGTGGAAGCCTATTTGTCGCCCACCAAGCATCATTTAGGAGATGCAGGTTTTCACATTTTGTTGAATAACTCCGGAGGCCCTCCCGGCGGAGAAATTATTAATGCCAAAGTTGAAGATTTTGTTCAAACATTCCAACGGCATTTGGTCTGTAATCATATCCTTACTCAGCTTCTTGTTCCTGATATGAAAAAGAATAAATATGGCCGAATCATCAATATTATTTCCACTTCGGTAAAAGAACCCATTAAAGGATTAGGTGTTTCCAATACCATTCGTGCTTCGGTAGCTAATTGGTCTAAAACCATGGCAATTGAATTGGGTCCTTTCGGAATCACCGTGAATAACGTGTTGCCCGGTTCAACCGAAACTGTCCGCATTGAGGAAATTATAAATAATGTTTCTAAAAAATCAGGTAAGACTCCGGAGCAAGTGAAAGTTGATATGATAAGCAAAGTACCTGTGGGCAGGTTTGCCATGGCTGATGAAATAGCGTATGCAGTGGCTTTTTTAGCTTCTCCTGAAGCGGCTTATATCAATGGAATTAACCTTCCGGTGGATGGAGGAAGAACAGGATGTTTGTAAGAATTTATTTATCTTTATCGCAGGAAACAACTAATAAGGCGAATATTAAGCCGAAAGTCATTAGAAGGGTGTAACTTCGCTTATAATAGTAGTCAAAATAAATTATGAAAAGGAACATAGTAATTGGTTTAGTAATCTCTGTATTTTCAGTCTTTCTTATTCAGTCATGTGAAGAGAGCGGCTGTGGTAAAACAGAAATCAGTTCATATAGCTCCAGCGAAAGCCAAAAAATGACCGGTGACTGCATGGGTTGCCATAGCCCCAATGGAGGAGCTAATGAAGGTTGCTTCAGGGTAGGGGGAACAGCATTTGACAGCATTCCCGGCGATAGCGCCGTTCAAAACTCTATTGTAAAATTATATACTCAGCCCGATGGAGGCGGGGAACTGGTTGCTACTTTGCAAGTAGATAAAAGCGGTAATTTTTATAGCACTTCACCCATTTCATTTGCAAATGGATTATATGCAGCCATCGTTTCAAAAACGGGAACCCGTTATATGCCATCACCTGCTATTACCGGTGCCTGTAATAGCTGTCACGGAGTAATTAATAATAAAATTTGGGCGGACTAATCCGCCATTAAGCAGTACAGGTATGGTAAAAAGATTTCTATTTATTTCATTATTTTATAGTTTCTCTCTATTTTGTTTTGCTCAATCTGCGAAGGATACTACGCACAAAAAAGCAGTGCCGGCTGCCTGGAATGATGTAAGGTTGATAAGTTCTCCTACTACTAAAACAGTTGCCCCCGGTTTAATGGAGGTCTATTTTATGCACAGGCTGGGCAGTATGGGCGGTGCATCCAATGGAGGCTTCCATACCCTTTATGGTTTCGATATTGCTTCCGATGTTTTGTTTGGATTTGATTTTGGCATTAGTAAAAGGCTGATGGTCGGCTTTTCCCGGAGCAAAGCCCAGGAATTGGTTGATGTGTATGGGAAATACAAAATACTGGATCAAAAAGCAGGCGGCTCACCTGTCTCTATAGCAGTAAATGGAGATATTGGCATTACACCGGAAGATACCGGCACTTTATACAAGCAATCATCAGAGGCGGAAAGCAGGCGCAGCATAGCCGACAGGTTAACGTATCTGGGACAAATAATTATTGGCTCACGGATAAACCAGCATATTTCACTGGAAATTGTTCCTACCTTATGCCATCGTAACCATGTGCTGGAAGTTTCAAATACCAACAACGATACATACGATGAAAATGATATTCCCGCTATTGGGGTAGGAGGCAGGTATATGTTTAATAAGACTATCGGCGTAGTAGCCGATTACTATTACATAATTTCTAAGTACAGGACCAATAACCCATTCAACAACTATTACAATGCCCTTTCCTGCGGGATAGAATTAAATACCGGAGGCCATGTTTTTGAAATCAACCTGAGCAACGCTTCGGGTTTGGTGGGAAACAATTTTATACCTAATACTAAAGATACCTGGTTGAAAGGCGGCTTTAAACTTGGGTTTACCATTTCAAGGGCGTTTAACTTGTAAAATGAAAGCCCGATGCTAGTGAGCATTGATAGCCAGTAAAGCTAAAATGCCAAATAGGAGGATAGCAAAAATAATACCTCCGACAGCTTTACCCGTTCCTGTATATTTTCCCTGTTCACTGTGGATTTTGTGGAACGCTACAATAGCAAATATAATTGCCAGTATGGCTAAAATACCCCCGGCAATAACACCCCCGGCAACGATATAAGATGCAAGCATGGCAGTGGCCCATGTAGCGCCCGAGTTTATAGTGGCTTGAATTAGTACCCATGCGGCAAATGAAAGAAGGGTTAATGTTAAGGCAAACATGCCCATGTGCTGGCTTGCTTTGGCTTGTTTGCAAAC
>DATHOL010000303.1:0-4655 GCA_035484895.1 Bacteroidia bacterium
AAGGCTCGCCGGAAAATCAGATAATGCGTTTGAAGCCTGTACCAAACAGCGCGCCTTTGCCACAAAGTATGGAATATATGTAATATTGAAAGGAGCATACACATCTATTGCTACACCCAATGGAGAGGTATATTTTAATTCTACCGGTAATCCCGGAATGGCTACAGCAGGTAGTGGCGATACATTGACAGGCATTATATTAGGCTTGCTCGCGCAGCGATACACGCCACTTTACGCTTCCATACTTGGAGTATATATTCATGGGCTTGCAGGTGATATAGCCGCACAGGAAAATGGCGAAAATGCCCTGATAGCTGAAGATATTACTAATTGCCTGGGGTTGGCCTTCCAGCATATTCTTCAATAATAGGGCCATTCTCCCCGTCAATTTTTGATTTTAATACGGGAATTGCTTTAAAATTTTACTTTTACACTTTTAAAAGATTGAACGTATGCTGCGCAGGTTCATATATAAAAACCTTCCCGTAACCAAGATATACATATACATTGCAAAGGTTTTGTATTTCTTTACAACGCTTGTTTACGGCAAAAAACCACGAATTATAATTCGTGATAGCATTTCTTATGAGGTTGACCTTTCAGAAGGCATAAACCTATCTCTGTTTCTTTTCGGCAGTTTCCAAAAACATGTTACTAAAAGCGAATTACTTTCCATCCCGAAAGAGGCTACTATTATTGATGTGGGAGCCAATTTCGGTTTAATGAGTTTGCCTTTTGCGCAATTAGTTCCGCAGGGCAAAGTATATTCTTTTGAGCCTACTCATTATGCACTCGAAAAACTTAAAAAAAATCTTTCTCTTAATCCGGAATTAGCCAAACATATAGAAGTAATTAATTCCTTTGTCTCGGCAAAAACAACTGAAAATGCGGGTATCAAAGCATTCTCCAGCTGGAAAGTAAATAATGAAAAAGCGGAAGTGATGCATCCAACCCATCTGGGGGCAGCAAAATCTGCCGAGGGAGTGCCTTCTATTACGCTTAGTGATTTTTGTAAAAAAGAAAATCTAAGCAGGCTTGATTTTATAAAAATAGATACCGATGGCCACGAATATGAAGTTCTGCAAGGAGCCTCAGAGGCAATCACAAAGTACCGCCCGCAAATAATTTTTGAAATAGGCCTTTATGTTATGACTGAAAAAGGAATTGATTTTTCATTCTACAGCAATTACTTTGGCAAACTCAATTACCGCCTCTACGATTCCAACTCAAAAGCACAAATTACACTGGAAAACCATAAAAAATATATTCCTGCAAAAGCCACCATTGATATAATTGCCAAACCGGAATAAAACTCTGCATCATCAAAACTATCCTACATAGTTTATTCAAACTTTGGATAAAAGCAACATCATGGTTTTTCTTTGACAAAATGGAAGTGCGCGGAATTGAAAACCTTCCCAAAGATTGCCCGGTGATTTTTGCATGCAACCATCCCAATGCATTCCTCGATTCAATTGTAATGACCACATGCGCACAAAGGCCGCTACATTACACAGCAAGAGGAGATTTCCTCCGGTCGAAAATTGCCAACACACTATTGCGTTTCATAAATATTCTGCCGGTTTACAGAAGAGAAGAAGGAAAGGAACTAATGTATAGAAATGCTGAAACATTTTCAGATTGCATTGAATTATTTAAAAAGAACGGAGCTGTTATAATTTTTTCGGAAGGGCTTTCTGAAAACAAATGGGACCTGAGGCCACTCCGTAAAGGCACGGCCAGATTGGCTTATGAAGCATGGAACAATCCCGACATTGGAGATAAATTAAAAGTAGTACCTGTTGCCATACATTATAGCTCATGGTTAAAAACAAGCCCCGTGGCATATGTTGAATTTTTAAAAAACATAGAAAAAGATTCTTTTGCTTATTCAGACGAAATTGGCATATTCAATAAAAAATTTAACGAGAGCCTGAAAGCTATTCTCGCCGAAAGGTGCATACAACTTGACAAAAGCAGGGACATTACTTCTCAAAATAAAATGACAGAATTTATTCTGAAAAACTATATTAATGGTTCCATCAATGCAAAAAAACTTCAGAATAAATATTCCGCATTGGAAAACCCGGAGTTTAATTTGAACTATAAAACTTTAGCTGATTTTCTCACTAAAGAGAACATTAACTACGATTTAAAGTTCACATCTGCACTAATGAATATTATTAATTTAACCGGATGGCTTGTTGTATTTCCCGTTGCCTGGATATGCAATTTTATTCCTTATTATTTTTGCAAGATTATCGTTTGGAATATTACAAAGGGTAATGATTTCCATGATTCGCTTTTATATTGCGCGCTTTTGATTATATACCCTTTATATCTACTTACACTATTCTCGATTGTCGGTTGCCATACAAATTTCATAACAGGAATGCTATTCGTTTCTTTAATTGCCTTCAGCGCCTCTTATTATGAAGCATCTAAAAGATATATTCTATCCTTTCTTAAAAGAAGTAAATTAGTAATGGTTCATGATAAACTTAAATCCCTTTTTGGAACAAGTAATGGCTAACCATCCATTCATTGCCGTCTTTATAGCCCCATAGTTCAGCGCAGGCCATAAAAAATATTCTCCAGTAACACCACCATTTTAAAGCATCCTGTTTGCCATAAACCCGTTCCATAATTTTCATTATTTCCTGTTTGTGCGAATCCATATTATGCAACCATGCATGAGATGTTTTTTCATAATGTAACCCGCTTACTCTCCAATGTTGCGTAATCTTTAATTCTTTCTGAAAATAAAGCAGCAAATGGTCACTGGGCATTATTCCGCCTGTAAAAAAGTATTTGCTCATCCAGTCTGAATCATCCACAACTTCAAACTTATAGGCATACTCTTTATGCGTAAATATATGAACAAACAATTTGCCCTCCGGCTTTAGAAAGCTTGCAACCTTACTCATTAATAATTCGTAATTACGCATGTGTTCAAACATCTCCACAGAAACCACTCTATCAAATTTTTCTGTTATTTGAAAAACATTCACATCGGCGGTAATTACTGTAAGGTTTTTTATATTTCTATGCTGCGCCTGCCCGTCTATAAAAGTCTTTTGACTATGTGAGTTGGAAACTGAAGTAATTTTACTGTCCGGGAATTTTTCAGCCATAAATAAGGACAAAGAACCCCATCCACAGCCTAATTCAAGAATATGCTGCCCGTCTTTTAATGCTGCTCGTTCACAGGTAATTTCCAGCATATCCTTTTCGGAAGTATCAATAGAAGTAACTCCTTCTTTCCAATATCCGGAGCTATATTTCATATATTTCCCCATAACAAGCCGGAAAAAATCAGCAGGAATTTCATAATGCTGCGCATTGGCATCAATGGTATTTACAGCAATGGGAGAACTTTTCAATTCCTCAACCAACCTCATAAAATGCGCTTGTTGAGCCTCCGGATTACCTTTATTTTCAGCCTTCAGCCGCTGTGCCAACAATTTTCTTATGCCATACCGAATAATAAAATCAGGTACTAAATCTTTATCAAGCAAACCGGTATACCACATAATTATTTCTTTTTAAACCAAGGCACAAACATAGAAGTTGACCGTTGATATTCCTTATATGCCTCTCCTTTGGAACGTATAGATTGTTGTTCTGTGAGCGGAATTCCCGTGACACGGAAAAGTAATAAAGTAATTGTTAAAGGACTTAAAACCCCAATCCAGCCATAATTAGCATTCAGGCAAACCAAAAAATATCCTACCCAAATCATCGATTCAAAAAAATAGTTGGGATGGCGGGAATAGTTCCATAAACCAACGTCGCACACTTTTCCTTTATTGGCAGGATTCTTCTTGAATCTTTTTAATTGTGCGTCCGCAGTAGCTTCGCCGATAATACTTATGGCCCAAACAAGAACTCCAACGTATTCCAAAATGGACAAGCTATCTTTTTTATTAAAAGCAATCAGGAAAAATGGAATTGACAGGTAGATATTTGACAGCGCCTGTCCCTGAAAAAAAAAGAAAAGTTTAGTGTTTGCGCCTGCCCCCCACTCTTCCCGCATTTTTTTGTAACGTCCATCCTCCACATCCAAATGCGAACCAACCCGGATTAGAAGGTAAAAACCCAAACGAAGGCTCCAGAGCAGCACCATAGTACATATTAAAACTTTCCGCGGGTAAAATCCATCAGCTAAAAAATAGAGCAATATGGCAATAGCGGAAAAATTAAAACACCAGAAGATATCTACTACCCCGGCATTTTTTATTTTATATGCCCAAGCGTAAATAACAAGCATGGCCATACTACAAACAGCCAGACAAATAAGAATAGTGGAAATAAGGGGACTCATATCATAGGATTATTTTACTTGCAAATTCACAATATTAACAGGTTTTAAAAATAACAAATATATTTACAACTCAATTACGAATAAAATGCTCGTTAAAGTATATGGAAGTACCGTAAGCGGTATTGATGCAACACTTATTACTATTGAAGTGAATATTTCGCAGGGGGTTAATTTCTTCCTGGTTGGATTGCCCGATAGCGCTGTAAAAGAAAGTCAGCAGCGGATAGATGCTGCGTTAAAAAATAATGGATACCGCATTCCCGGAATGATGATAACCATCAATATGGCTCCGGCAGATATACGCAAGGAAGGCTCATCCTACGACCTTCCT
>DATHOL010000304.1:0-6553 GCA_035484895.1 Bacteroidia bacterium
TTGCAAATTCTACCATCGGGCGATAGTCTTTATAATTGCTCCAGGTGCGGGCATCTTTTTTGAAATATTTTTCGCGGATAGCGCCCATCAGGTATTCATCCATCACACCCTGAATGTCGCGCTCAAACATTTCCATGGAAAGCGTTATGGTGTTGTTATATTGGTTGTAAAGAGCCATAAGCAATGACTTTTCAAGATAGTGCGTAACCGAATCATTGTGCTCTTCGCCATAAAAAATTACATCGTAGTTTTTCATGTCAGTTACAATATCTTTAAGAGAGACTTCCTTGCCTTGCTTTACGGAGTATATTTTGTAATTCTTTTCTGAAAGTGCTGTATCCTGCGCTTTTATTGTGGTGTATGTAAATCCAAGAAATGCAAAAAGAACGAAAGGGGAATATTTTTTCATGATTTTATTTTTTGCAAATGTAGTGTATTCATGAAAAAAGCCCTATGATAATAGTCACTTATCATAGGGCTTTTTTTTAAGACAAAGGCTTGTTTACGTTAGCTCTTCCACTTTATACCGCAGCCAATAGCCTTGGTAGATGTCGGATTAACAGGCGTACCTGCCAAAAGACTTTCTACGGCATTTTCTACATATTTTTCTTTTACTGCGGAAGCGTCATCGCTGTTGTCGTCGATAGCGCCTATATATTTCACAATAAAATCGCTGCCCGATTTTTGCAATACAAATACATGCGGAGTACGTGTTGCGCCATACGTATGTGCAATGTTCTGGGTATTATCTACAAGATAAGGAAATTGATAGTTTTTGGCTTTTGCACGTTGTTGCATGGTTGCATAATCATCTTCGGCAATAGCTGTGGGGTCATTCGGGTTGATGGCAATTACGGGGTAACCTTTGGGCGCATACCTGGCATCCAATGCAATTATCCTGTCCTCATAAGCTTTTGCAAAAGGGCAATGGTTGCATGTGAATATTACAATAAAACCTTTGGCATTTGGGTAGTCTGACATGGAAACCATTTCCCCGTCCACGTTTTTAAGTTTAAAATCCATGGCTTTGTCGCCTACATTATATCCGGTAAATGCAAACGAGCAAAGCGTGATAAATACTGCTGAAAGGAACGCTAATTTTTTCATAAATTATTTGTTTTTTGATTGAATTACTTTATCGAGCGATTCCGGGGTGAATTCTCCTTCGCGAAAATAAACCTTTTTTCCGGATTTATACATAGCTGTGGCAGGGATAGAGCCGCTCCATGTACTGTCCACTTTATCTATCCAATCGTTAGGGTTGCCTCCGTTTAGTAATAATAGCATGCCCTCCAATTTCTGAGTATCAGTAAAATTCTGCACCTTGCCAAGTTCCTTTTGTGAATTCATGCTGACAAAAATAAACTTCACTTTCCGTTTGGCATATTTTTTATATTCCTGCTGAAAAGCGGGTAGTTCTTTCACACACGGATCGCACCAGGTAGCCCAGAAATTTACAATATACAAAGTATCATTTGACTTTTTTGCAGAAGAGTTTTGTAGCTGTTCAAAATTGACGACGGTTACTTTGTTGCGTGCAAGTAGAAAGGGAAAGAGAAGAAGTATAAATCCTTTGTTAATATTTTTCATCTCTTTTTTTTAATCTGCAGTTTTCCCATAATTCCTCACGAGTAAGTTTTCCGGATTCATTGTAATATTTCCAAAGTCCATCTTTAAAAAATAATTCTCCTCCGCTTTTTACTACCACTAAATTACCATTTTCATCTGCTACTGTATCAACTCCAATATCTATATAAAATCTACATGGAAAATAGCTTCCTACAGACCTTAGTTGTCCATATTCATAATATTCTTTCCAAATGCCTATTCTTACTTCGGAAGTATCTTTATATTCAGAAACAGATGTATCTATACGCCGTGTATTATGGAAAGTAATTGGGATGGTTTTTTTATCAATAAAACTTTGTCTATAGCATCCACTATCGCGTATTTGACCATTTGAGTAATATTCAATATATTTACCGTCATATCTGTCATTGTGATAGTATATTTCGGAAGACTTAATGCCGTTACTGAAATACGTAATCCAAATACTATCTTTATATCCATATCCATTGACCATTTTTCCTTTTTCAGTAATTTTTCCTGTATAATCATATAGGGTATTGATTCCTACTTTATACTTATATGAGCCACCCTTGTATATCTCCGTGAATAATAATTCCCCAGTTCCATTATAGTACCTCCAGGTACTATCCTTATCCCCATATCCCGTGTAATTTCCTTCTTGATAATAGTACTTATTATCTGCATCCAATTCTCCTTCAATCCATAGCCCTTTTTTCGCTCCGTATGAATCATAGTGCCCTTTTCCTGATATTTTCCCATTCGGGAAATATTTCACAACCATATTATCTTGTGCTACCAATGAATATGAATGGAGCGAAACAAATAATGTTAAAATTAAACCCTGTTTCATTTTAAAAGAAAAACATTAAGATACGAAATTAATAACAATTCTAAAGAGATTCCTCACTCTGTTCGGAATGACAATCGTATCTGCATGGGGATGGGAATCAAGGCGCGGGCTTCGCCCGCGCCTTGATTCCCAAAAACTACTACTGTCATTCCGAACGAAGTGAGGAATCTCTATTTTTATCTCATCAATTTTTTCAGCTGCGCCAATGCATCCTGATTTTCCGCTGTCTTCATGGAATTAAGAATGATATATTTTTCACGGTCCGTTAGCCTCCAGCTTAAGGATACATCATCGTTTCCTTCGTTATTTAATTGGAAATAGACTACATCAATTCTCCCTTTATACCATGCACTCATGTATTCCACCATGCGGTCTTCTTTGAAATTTTCGACCGGAAACAAAGCCGTATAAAACTGCGTAATCGGGAATGTAATGCTGCCCAATATATCGGTAGGGGAGTTCCCCCATATACGTTGTTTTTTTACCTGATCGCGTATTTGAATAATGAGTATTCTGCGTGTATGTGATGGTAGCCAGTTCCGGTAAGTATAAACAAATTTCACCGCTTCTTCCAATCCGAAATTATCAATCAATCCTGCATCCATAGCCTCGATAGGCGGATTGCTTGGCAGTTCGGTAAGAGGTGATATAAACGGAAAAGTGGAATTCATGCGGAGGGCGCTGGTGAAAAATAAATTTTGTGCTCCCTGGTCTTTGAATACCCTTGAAAATTCGATGGATTGCGGAATGGGTTTATAGCTAAACGTGGTATCAACATCATATCCCGTCATGAAAGAAATACGCTGCGGCGAAATAATCATTTTACGCCCGTCATTTACAATAGATGGCGTAATAAACAGCATTGGAATTTTGGCTTGATATTCCGGCAATTGATAATCTCCAAGCCTTTTAGCCATTACACTGTCGGTATTTGCATTCAATTTTTCTTCAAAGGCATAGGCCCTGTCTTTGGTGTACGTATTATTTCCGTCCTTAAAATGCTGGAAGCGGAATGCCATATCGTTAGTTGCAATAGTAAATACAATAGGGTTCAAAATATCCTGTCCTATTTTATCAAAATACATCCTGTTGTTTGGGTCAATATTTTTTCCTTGTAATTTTTCAAGATAAAGTTCCCTGTAATAGGCGGCACCGATAACTCCGCCCGAAGAGCCTGTCATAAGTTCCGCATGTTTAAAGAAACTTCCGTTTGACAAACTGTCGAGGTACTGCAATGTATAAAATGACCATAGCGTAGAGCGCAATCCGCCGCCGCTGGTATTCACAATTATGAAATCAGGTTTGTTGTTGTTCAGCGTATCTGTATTGCGTTTTCTCCAACGCTCCAATATGCCCTGAATATCGTTTTTATCTTTTCTTAATATGGCTGTATCCTTCAGCATTTTGTCGAAAGCATCATAGGAATATTCAGCCGCCGGAACGGAATAATTCATACCGTATGCTTTAGCTGAAAAGTAGGACCAGTGGGTACGTGAAAAATAATCTACACCGAAAAAGAGTAGAATAACAACCGTTGTTGTCCATCCCCTGAACCAAGTATGCAGTGCGGAAATTAACATTATGAAAATAGTAAGCAGCAGCATAATACTAGCGCCTGCAGGTACCATGAATACAGGGTTCTGCCTAAAAATGCCCATAATAAGAAGGCTGGCTATGGCTATAATTTCAAATACGGAACCTGTCTGGTGGTTATGCCTGAAAATAGCCTCCAGCATTTTTTTGTGATAATGTTTAATTCCCCGTGAAAGCCTGAGGTGCATATCTGCCGAGAGATATGTTTCCACAAACCAGGAACGGTCGGAGTAGGAGAGAGGCAGGTGCGGGTCGTGCCACAATACATCTATTTCCGGGTCTTTCTTTTTTATGGGCTTTATTTTGACTTTAGATGCCTTCAGCGGGCTTACACCAAATAATCCGAAAATATTCCTGTCAAATAGATAGAAATAGAGAATGGTAATAATCATAAAATTAACTACTCCTATTAAAAAACCTGTAAGGTGCCAGGCAATAGTAGATGTAGGTACATTGTCATTTATACGGAAATGGAAAACTGCCAATATATAGGTAAAAATAAATGCAATAGGAATAGGCAGGTTATTGAGGAAATAAACAAAGAATGGCCTTTCCAATGTGGCTAAAAATGGAAAGCGGAAACTGTTTATTACATAACTGGAAATATTAAAGGCCATAATTAACCCTCCGCATGAAAACCCAAGTAATAAATAAGAGAAGAAGTTAACCTGGTTTAAGTATTCCGGATAAAGAAAAAGGTAAGGAACGCCGTATTTGGCGCCAATGGAATGTGTAATAAAGCCAAAAAAGATGAGCCAGATAATGATGTAGTAAAAGTTCTTTTTTACGGTCATCAGCATAAGCTGCAGCGGGAAAAAGTAAAATGCACGGCGAAGTTTTTGGTGCTTCTTAAAATATATTTTCATACAATATTATTCTCTGCTTACTTGCTTTGGAGATGCAAACTTTACACATGTAGTTGGGGTAAAGATAAACTCTTTACCAAATGCTTTTGATTTTCCTGTAAGGAAGTAACTAACCGTTAAAACTTAATAAGTATGAGCCCGAATAATTAAAATTCCCCGAAAACATCCCTGGCATTTTGCGTGGTTATCTCTGCTATTTTCTCAATAGTTAGACGATAAATTTCAGAAAGCTTGTCGGCCACTTGCCAAATATAAGAACTTTCGTTTCGTTTGCCACGATAGGGAACCGGAGGAAGATAGGGAGAATCGGTTTCCAAAACGATATAGGATAATGGTACTTCTTTTAATACCTGCGGGAGAGTTGAATTTTTATATGTTACAACGCCGCCTATCCCCATTTTAAAAGTCTTTAAATCCATTACCCTTTGGGCTTCTTCCAATGTTCCACCAAAGCAATGAAAGATACCTTTTAGTCGCTCATCATGCATTTCAGTAATAATTTCCATTACTTCGTTAAACGAATTCCGGCAATGTAAAATGATAGGTAGGTTCATTTCCTTTGCCCATTCTATTTGAATGCGCAACGCTTTTTTTTGTTCTTCTGCAAAAGTTATATCGTGAAAAAGGTCTATGCCGGTTTCACCAATTCCATAAAGTTTACGTTTGTCAAACCAGGTTTTAATTTCCGCTAGTTGTTGCTCGTAGTTTGCATTTACAGAGCAAGGGTGCAAACCCATCATGGGGTAGCAATTAGCAGGAAATTCATCACACATCTTCAGCATAGCTGAAATGGTGGAAACCTCAATATTGGGAAGGAAACAACTGGTTACACCTTTATCAATAGCTCGCTGCATCATTTCGGCCCGGTCAGCATCAAATTCTTCAGCAAATAAATGTGTATGTGTGTCGGTTAATTGCATTTATGGTAACTTGTTATTATTTGTTCGTCATTGCGAGGCTCCGCGAAGCAATCTTACCACAATAAGATATCATTCAGATTGAGTAAGATTGCTTCGTTCCTCGCAATGACGGGATATTTAATTAACCGCTTTCTCAGCAACTACAGACTTCTTAACTGCATTCGCAGGATAAAAAGATTTAATTGTTTCAATACAGAAATCAGCTTCTGCTATGGTACTGTATTTAGAAAATGAGAAACGTATTACCGGCCTTCTATCTAAATTTTTTCCCAACGCTGCTATAACATGTGATCCCACATTGCTGCCCGATGAGCAGGCACTTCCTGCGGATGCCGCAATTCCTGCCATGTCGAGTTTCATCAGCATCATTTCATAATCATCGCTTTCCGGAAGCATTACGTTCAATACGGTATAAAGCGAATTTCCATTTACGTCTCCGTTAAATTCCACGCCTTTCAATTCATTGGTAAGGCGATTATACATGTGCGTTTTGATGCCTTGTATATGTGTAGCATGTTCCTTCATATGGATATGCGCCAATTCAAACGCTTTGGCTAATCCCATTATTCCCGCTACATTTTCAGTGCCTCCGCGCATATTGCGCTCTTGTCCGCCACCATGAATAAGCGGAGAAATTTTACGCGAACCGTTAATATAAATGAAGCCCGAACCTTTTGGCCCATGGAACTTATGTGCCGCACAAGCAATAAAATCGACATTTATTTTTTGCAAAT
>DATHOL010000305.1:0-3392 GCA_035484895.1 Bacteroidia bacterium
TGCAACATAGGTGTGGGTTGGAACATATGTATTCCATCCTCCACCTGCAAATGCATTGTTAAATTGCCATCCCGGATTTCCCGGATGGCCGGCAGCGTTTTCGTTCCAACCTACAGGAATGACATTCATGGATGTCTCAAAATTCTGCGTATAAGGCAGTTGAGCATGCGCACTAAATATTGCACCAAGTACAACAGCAGCGCTTAAAAGTAGTTTTTTCATTGTTTTTTATGGTTTAGGATGTCAAATATAGAATATAATTTAATCCAAGCGTGAAAAAGCGGATAAATTTTCAGCGTATGCTTAAATACTTATGCGTTTGCAGGGAAACCCTCCAACTTGGGCTATTCTTTATATATTCTGTAATCCAAGGCATTGCAGTAGCAGCCTTACTCCATTCCGGCTGTAAAAAAAGAATGCACTTTTCTTTTACTTCTGTTGCATTTTGATGGGCCCACTTAAAATCATCCTTATTATATATGACAACTTTCAGTTCATCTGCTTTTTGCAACGATTCCTTTAAAGGTGGTTTTAATTTTTTCGGAGAAAGGCAAATCCAATCAAATTCGCCATCAATTTTATAGGAACCTGAAGTTTCCAGATGAACTGCAAGCCCCTCTTTTTTTAAAGATTTGGTAAGCGTTTGCAACGGGTACATGGTTGGTTCGCCACCGGTAATTATTACTATGGGCGCACCCGATTGTTTGGCATCTTTTACAAGCTGTTCAATTTCTATCTCAGGGTGTTTATTTTTATCCCAACTTTCTTTTACGTCGCACCAATGGCATCCTACATTGCAACCTGCAAGCCGAATAAAAAATGCAGCCTTACCTGTATGCAATCCTTCTCCCTGAATGCTGTAAAAACACTCCATTACAGGGAGATTTTCCCCGATCTTTTTATTTTTAGAGACAGGCACAGTATTAAAAATTAAAATCGGGAGGTTCCAGTAATAGTTCCCTGCCTTTTATTATGGCAGTTCTCCATTCTTCCATTTCCTGGGCTATTTCTTTTGTATCCTCCGATTGATAGGAAATTCCTAATTCTTGTTTCTGCAAATAATCTTCATATACTAAGGGCAGAAGTTTTGTAATTTGTTGGCGGCGGTAATTTTCCCATGCATCAATCAGCGCCTCCCTCCAGTCGGAAGCTGACTTTATAGGAATTTCTTCACTCAGTTCCCGTAATTCTTTAAAAGCTATTTCAGCCAGTTCATCTGCAAACTCCATAGGCTTATGGCTTTTTTCATACGAAAGGAAATATTTTAATATTTCCTTATCTTCGTACCTGCGCACAAATTTTTCAATAATACCCGGATTATATACTGAAAGATAATCGCTGTCTTTCTTTTCAGGTTTTAGTATATCGCTTTTTTCATCGGGCATGGCTTTGTTGATATGCTCGTAATGCGTTTTCAAATATTTACTTTCTTTATCACCGCGGAGATCGGGAAGCGACATTAAAGAATCGGTTCCCATGCGATTGTCGTAAAATTGGTACCAAAGCGGAATGATAAGTTCGGCGTCATCATTAACAGAAGCATAGTCTTCAGAGAATCTCAAAAAATCCTGCCATTCAAATTCAAAATCCGATTCTGCAGGGTCTATTTCAACCTCATCGCTTTGAAGGTATTCAAGGTATAATTCAAACTCCCATTGAGTTATAGGGGGAATAAAGGAGCATTGTTTTATATTGTTTTCCCAGTACCTGAAATCAATAGTGGTTACAATGCCGGGTATTTTTATTTTTTCTGCTCTCCACTGGCA
The DNA here is from genome assembly GCA_035484895.1 of Bacteroidia bacterium. Lineage (GTDB taxonomy): Bacteria > Bacteroidota > Bacteroidia > JABEUT01 > JABEUT01 > JABEUT01. The sequence goes on from DATHOL010000305.1 coordinate 1,767, forward strand.
TTGTAAATTAAAAAGTTTTTTTTGCTGTATTTGCCATAAACAAGCCTGCGCCTGGTTATAAAAACGCAACTGGTGGTCCTCATTATGTTCATAGTAAAACTTGCCCCAGCTAATCCAGGTTATTTTTCTTCCGGAATAGGCCTTAATAAACTCCTCCACATCATCCGGATGGTACCCGGAAAAAAAATCTTTATATTTTGTTTCATTGCGGAGGTCATATTCTATTTCCATCCTTGCGATGGCTTCTTTTTGTGCTTCGTCTACTTCCTGCTTCAGGTGTGCAGGAAGGTTTTCCTTGTTGTCCATATAGTATTTCAAAAATTAAATTGTGAAGAATAATTAATACAAATCATTTGCCATTCACAATTTTTTAACTCGCTGCTTTTTTATTAAGTAACATCATATAGGTATGTGTTGTGTCAACCACATAATCTAATTTTTTGCCTTCATCAATTTCAATCATAACGTCGTAAAGTTCTACATATTTTTCCACATACCTTCCAACTTTACATTTAGCCTTTGACATAGAACTGATATAAGTTATGGGCAATTGGGCAGATAATCCAAAATCAAGCAGAATATCAAAGGTATCATTTACAAAGTTATCGATAAATTGGGAAGATGGTTTGGAGTACCAGTTTAATTCTTTGAGCGCGTAGTATTGATGCATCATAGAGCCATTAAGGCCCAGCGGCAGTTCTTTAACGTGAATAAAGCCCAGCGATTTTACTTGCTTGCCCAGGTTGCGAAGCGTATGAATATACTTCTTCATTAGTTCCACATCATCCGGATTATCGGCACAATAAAGAATACCTATGAAATTGGCAGCGTCAATATTCATGATGGCTCGGGAGCGTATAGCGCCATTGTGTTGCTTCAGCAACATATACTCGCCTATTCGGGTCCTTATATTTTGAAGAAATGCCAATTCAGTTAAATTTATCTGCGTATGCGCTACTTTAATAAAAAACGCAAGATAGGAAACTTATAAAATATACCTTCTAACTAAGCTTTTTTCAGTTGGAAGAAAATTCTTTAGCTTGTAACGGGGGATATTTATTGCAAAAGCGGGAGCTTTTTTGCCTATTAATGTTAAATTTTAATTAAAATTAGATGCATGTAATGAAAAAGCACTACATTTGTCCTGCTTCCTTTAACGAGGAGGGTGGGCCGGGAGGAACTTGATTCCTCCCGCCATCCTCTGTTTTACCTCTATCCGCGACCTGTTATAATTGTGTTTTTTTACGAACGAGGTTTCTGTCATTATATCTTAAATGGAGTCATATTTTACTTGTTTCAAGGCTATCCGGCTTTTAGTTCTATAATTGAAGAAGGTTTTTGTTCTTCAATTAATTCAATAATTTTTGCTTTAGTAAGGGGTTTTATCACGTAGTTTTTAACGAGTCTGTTCGAGTGTGCCTGGTCAATATCACTTGGGTTAACCGAGGAAGATAATATATAGATAGCTATCTTCTCCTTTACATTATCCGGAAAATTATTATACTTCTCAAGCCATTCCCAACCACTCATTTCAGGCATATTCAGGTCGAGAAATAAAACGGTGGGATGCTCTTTCTTTAAAGAGATGTATTCATTTTCAAAGTACTTTAACCCTTCAACCGGATT
>DATHOL010000306.1:0-9658 GCA_035484895.1 Bacteroidia bacterium
TAAGAGGAATCGCCGGAGTGGAAATAGAAGTTACCGGGCCAAACAGAGATTTGCATTCTGGTGTTTATGGAGGAGCGGTTGCCAACCCTATAACCATATTGTGCGAAATGATTGCATCCTTAAAAGATAAAGACGGGCATATTACAATTCCCGGTTTTTATAAAGATGTGAATGTTCTCTCGGCCAAAGACAGAAAGGACCTTAACAGCGCACCCTTTAACCTGAACAACTACAAGAAAGATTTAGGCGTTAAAGATGTTACAGGCGAAAAAGGATATACAACGTTGGAACGCACCTCCATCCGTCCGACAGTAGAGTTGAATGGCATTTGGGGTGGTTACCAGGGCGAAGGCTCTAAAACCGTTATCGCATCCAAAGCATTTGCAAAAATTACCATGCGTTTGGTGCCAAACCAAACTCCGGATAAAACACTGGCTCTCTTCAAAAAGCATTTTGAAAAAATAGCCCCGAAATCAGTAAGTGTAAAGGTAACTCTTGGACATGGCGGCGACCCTGTTTTATTAAAGACCAATTCGGCAGGATACCAGGCGGCAAGCAATGCCATGCATGAATCTTTTGGTAAAAAACCAATACCTACCCGTAGCGGAGGAAGTATTCCTATAGTCGCCTTATTTAAAAATGAACTGGGCCTTGATTCCGTTTTGCTCGGATTTGGTTTGAATTCCGATAATATTCACTCGCCTAACGAACACTATGGAATATTCAACTACCTGAAAGGAATTGAAACGATTGCCCTGTTTCATCATTATTTTGCTGCCAAGTCAAAGTAAATTTCAGGCATACTGATAAATTAGTTATTGAATTACAGATAATTACTGTCTTTCAAGGATTATTTTTTAATAAATTTTGTTTCTTACCCAACCCGGGAAGAAAAACCTGCGTATTAGTTCAACATAAAAGTCGTTTTCTTAGCTATTAAATTGCAAAAAATGACTTTCCGCATAGTAATAACTCAATATTGTTAGTTTATTTAAAAAAAACCAGGCATAACTATAGTCTAATAAACCTAAAAGAATATATTTGTACCCTCAATTTAAAAAAAATGAAAAGAACTATCCTTTCTGTTTGCGTAAGTTTCGTTGTAGCTATAACAGCAACATTCCCAACAAACACTTTTGCCCAAAATAAAGAATATTCTGAACAAATTGAGCAAACAACTATCAGTTGGAATACTGCTTTAGAAAATGTTCGCACTAAATTTGCCGTTTCGAAAGAAGATTTTGCAATTTTTACCCGGTTTGAAGCTATTAACCTGGAAGCGTTAAAGAAAGATTTAAAAGCTAAAGCGGGGAATACCAATTCCGATAAGGAAAAAATGGGTATTGCCGCCGTTGAAGTCCAAAATAAAATGGAAACTTTATACAATAAGTTCCTGAATACTAAAAAAACATATCCTTCTTCAGTAGAAGAGTATAAACACCCTCCTAATATTGCAAGTTCTAACCCCTGCGATTCGTCGGGCTGTACCAATATGGATTTTGGCCAGGGAACCCTGAACACCTGGTACGGATACTATGGAGTTAATAACGGGCCACCTATTCTTACCTGGTATGGTGGCGCCTTAGGAGCTGTTACAGCTGCAGCCAGCGACCCACTAACAGGAAACCCGCTTCCGGATAACCAAATATTAGTTACATCCAGCGGTAACGACAATATAATCCCGGCCATTCCAAGAGTATCGCCATGGGCAACCGGAGGCCATTCAGTTATGTTGGGTGATAGTAGCGAAGTACTTCAAGGCGCAGCTCTATTGGAAAAAACTTTTCTTGTAACAGCCAGTACCGCCAACCTTACCTATCAATATGCGGTATTTTTGGAAAACCCCGTAGGACACAGCAAACTTGAACAACCTTTTTTCTCGGTTGGGGTATTAGATGGAAATGGCGACACTATTCCTAATTGCGGTGCATATAATGTAACTTCAGGATATGGAACCAGCAATTTCGATAGTACTACTTATCAAGGTAATAAGCTTTATTACCGTAACTGGACCATTGTAAACGTACCACTGAAAAACTATGTAGGACAATGCGTTACTATACTTTTCGAAGTAGGCGATTGTTCGCTTGGCGGCCACTTTGGTTATGCGTATGTGGATGCTACCTGTTCTCCTCTTGGACTTATTACCTCTTCCCCTAATTTCTGTGGACAAGATTCTATATCGCTTACAGCTCCTCCCGGTGCCGAACAATATATGTGGACACATACTTCCACAGATACTATATTAACAGATACCACCAAACAAACCGTTTGGGTGAAAGATTCGGGCAGTTACACTGTCATTTGCATACCCGTTACCGGAGCTACCTGTGCTGATACCATTTCAATCCATGTTGGTAAAATTCCAGGCCCGCCACCACACCCAAGTTTCACTGCCGACACAGTTTGTGCAGGCAGGCCTACCCAGTTTAGAAATACCTCAGATTCTACTTACGGGTTCTCATGGGACTTTTATAATATCGGGAATAACAACTATACAGATACAAATAATTTCAATCCGACATGGACCTATATAAATCCGGGTATTTATGTTGTTAAACTAAATGAAATACTAAAGAATGGTTGCGGCGCTACAGTATATGATACTGTAATTGTGGATACCAATGTTTCCGCTCCTTCCTTTACCGCTAGTCCAACTTGTTTTGGTGATACAACATACTTTACACCTTATGCACCGGGAGCCACAAAGTATGACTGGAACTTTGGCGAACCAAGTTCAGGTGTGCATGATAGTTCAAAATACCAGGTTCCGGGACACAAATATGCTTCTGCGGGAAGCTATACTGTAACATTTACGGCTGAAAATCAGGGTGGTTGCGGTGCAGTTTTTACGCAGGTAATTACTATATATGCAATGCCTACACCTGCCATACGAGGAAAAGACACCGTTTGCCCCGGGACTCCGGATACCCTTTTTGCTTCCGGTGGAACAACCTACTTATGGAATGGCCTCTATAGTGTAAAAAACCTTCCTGTTGTACCGCTTGTTACCAAAACTTATACATTACAGGCAACTAATGGCACCTGCTCGAAGGATACAACTTTCACTATTACAGTTGTTCCGGCGCCAATTCCGGTAGCTTTAGCATCAAAAGACAGCGTTTGCAAAGGAGATACCATAACACTCTTTGGCCATGGGGGCACTTCCTATCTATGGACTAAAGGTTCTACCACTTCTATTATTTCGACGGATTCAACCGTTCATAATATTAAGATTTTAAGCGACACCACTTTTAAATTGTATGAATACGGAGGAACTTGTAAAGACTCCGTTAATGTTACCATTAAAATTATACCGGCAATTACGGCTACTTCCTCTATTCAGTTTGATTCCATCTGTCCGGGCGATAATGATATTCTTAGCGCTAGCGGTACGGGAGGACCGGCAACCTATGCTTGGAATACGGGTGCTACAACATCTGCTATAACGGTTAATCCTACTACTACTACTACCTATACGGCAACTGTAAATGGAAGATGTAATAGTTTGACAAAAATCCTTACGGTAAAAGTAATACCTGTACCTATACCTGTTATTACGGGCCAAAACTGGGAATGTATAAATAAAACATCCACTTTAACTGTAACAAGTTCCAGTAGTCCGACTACATACTTATGGAGCAATGGCAAAACAACAACTACTATTACCACGGTTCCTATTACCAAGGATACCACTTACAAGGTAATTGCAACCAATGCCCTTGGATGTAAAGACAGTACAACATTTACTGTTGATTTAAGAGTTCCTCCTTCCATACAGATTACACCTCCTGCCCTGGCTTGTGCAGGCAATGATGTTTTATTGGAAGCAACAGGTTTTGGCCAGGGTCCATTTACTTACACCTGGACACCGGGCGGGGCTACTACCGACACTATTACGGTAAATCCTTCTGTTACAACAACCTATACAGTTACAGTAAGCAATGGATGTAGTTCCAGCAAATCAACCATAGTTACCCCTGATAACCCACCTTTAAGTGCATGTTGTAACAAAACAATTCTTGTAGGGGAGGATACTATGATTGTAGCAAAGGGTGATACCAGTATAATATCCTATACCTGGGTGCCAGACAGCGTAGTTTGCCTAAACCCTCCATTGTGCGATTCTGTTCAGGTTAAACCAAATACCACCACTACCTATACGGTAATTGGAACAGATAGAAAAGGATGCCAGGTTGAAAGATTGGTTACTATAACCATTGAAATACCTTGCTTCAGTTTAAACATTCCTAACGTGTTTACTCCATCCAACTCGGGTGCATTAGGCCTTGACAACGTATTCTACATCAAAACTGAAAACATTACCGGCTGGTCATTGGTTATCTTCGACCGTTGGGGTAAGGAAATGTATAACTCAACTAATCCGGATGAATTCTGGACCGGTACTACCAAAGGCGGAGGAAATGCTCCGGATGGTGTGTATTATTACATCGTAACCGGAACCTGCCAGAATGTTACTTACAAAAAGGATGGCTTTGTACAGTTGATAAGATAATAGAACGCTCTAACTAAAACTAAAAACCCTGTTCCGAGAATTCGAAACAGGGTTTTTAATTTTGGTTCTTCACTTAACCTAACCCCAAACTTTAGTACCTTCAGTACAGTTTTTGCAGATATCTATTTCCTTGCGTGATTTCAATAGAGAGTGCCTGAAATTGCGATATTTTTCATTGTTCCACAATTCTTTAAATGAATGGTCTTTCAATGAGCCCATAGGATGTGAAGCATCTTTATCGAAGCAGCAAGGCACTACATTTCCGTCCCAGGTAATTACGCAAGAGTTCCACATTCGCCAGCAATGATTAAGCAATTTGTTTTTTATGGCATACTTACCATCGGCGCCTTTTTTATAACGGGAATATTCCTGTTGTTCGGGAATTAATTCATTACCATTTTCATAGTCATATATCTGCACCGTTTTCAGTCGGACCTCATCAATTCCTATTTCTTTAGCCAACTTCTTTATTTCAGGTATCTGGTGTTCATTAGCCTTCACTACCAAAAACTGAAATATCAAATAGGGAGTTTGCGATTTTAGCTGCCTTTTTGCTTCGGCAACATTTTTGGCTCCTTCCAAAACCTTATCAAGTTTGCCGCCAATCCTATATGAGGAATAGGTTTCCTGTGTGGTTCCATCTATGGAAATAATCAGCCTGTCTAAACCTGATTCTACCGTCCTTTTAGCCACTGCGGGAGTCAGGTAATGCGCATTGGTAGAAGTAGCGGTATAAATGCGCTTTTCAGATGCATATTTCACCATATCTAAAAACTTAGGGTTCAGATAAGGTTCCCCCTGGAAATAAAAAGTTAGGTAAGCCAGGTGCGGTGCAAATTCGTCAATCACTTCTTTAAAGAAATCGTCTTTTAACATGCCCGTTTCCCTGGTGAATTCCCGCAAACCGCTCGGACATTGAGGGCAGCGTAAATTGCAGGATGTGGTAGGTTCAAATGAGATACTGATAGGCAGCCCCATGTGTGCAGGCTTACCCGTCATCCGCGATAACTGGTAACTATATAGCACCTTCCAACCATTCCATATTTTATAGGGAGTAAGTTTGGATGCTATGTTTAAACTATCTGTAAGTTTTCCTGACAAAGTGTGGTAAATTGAGGCAAAGATAGGCAAAGCAGAGATAAGGTATGAGAGATAAGATTTACGCTTTACTAACGACTTATGACTTACGACTTACGACTAATATGTAACTTTGAACTCTGTATGGCATATTCCATTTCCCAAATAGCAGCTATTTTAAAAGCAGACCTCGCCGGCAAATCTTCTGGTAAAGATTTAGTGGTTAAGCAATTATTAATTGATAGCCGTACACTTGCTGAGCCGGATGGCGTGATGTTTGTCGCACTGAAAACTACCAACAACGACGGACACCGCTTTATAAAAGAACTCTACGAAAAAGGTGTACGAATATTTCTGGTGAATAACGATTATTCGAACACGAATGATTTTAGTGAAGCTACCTTTATAAAAGTGAATGACACGCTGGCTGCCTTGCAGGAACTGGCAACCTGGCATCGCAGGCAATTTGATATTCCGGTAATTGCAATAACAGGCAGCAACGGCAAAACAATTGTAAAAGAATGGCTATACCAATTATTGTCTCCCGATAAAAATGTGGTGAAGAGTCCTTTGAGTTATAACTCTCAAGTAGGAGTGCCGCTTTCCGTTTGGCAATTGGATAAAACGCACGAACTCGGAATTTTTGAAGCCGGCATTTCGCAACCTGGTGAAATGGGCAAACTTGAGAATATTATTTTACCAAGTGTGGGAATCTTTACCAATATTGGTGAAGCGCATGGTGCCAACTTTAAAGATACGCAGGAAAAAGTGGAAGAAAAGATGGAACTTTTCAAACATGTAAAAAGACTTATTTACTGCCGCGATTATAGAAATATTGATCATGCCCTAAAATATAATTCAGCCTATGCGGGATTGCGGTTCTTCACCTGGTCGGCCAAAACAGGAGCCGATTTACAAATTAAAAATATTGTTCATGGTGTTGGAAGCACTAGTATTGATGCGCAATTCAACGGGAGCAAGATAAGCATCACCATTCCATTTACCGATGATGCGTCCATAGAAAATGCCATGCATTGCTGGGCATATATGCTGTTTGCAGGGTATGAAAACACAGTGATTGCCGAGCGCATGAGCGGATTGCAGCCGGTAGCCATGCGTATGGAGATGCTGAAAGGCATGAACAACTGCACCATTATTAACGATTCCTATAATTCCGATATCAATTCACTTTCTGTCGCGCTGAATTTTTTACACAGGCAGGAACAACATTCGCACAAAACAATTATACTTTCCGATATTTCGCAAAGCGGAAAAAATGAACAGGAATTATATGGCAGAATTGCTGCAACGCTGAAAGCAAAAGCTCCGACAAGGCTTATTGGCATTGGAGAAGCCATATCGCGTAATGCGGGCTTTTTTGATTTGGAAAAACATTTTTTTGCAAGCACTTCCGATTTCTTAAAACACATTCATGAATTTAATTTCAAAGATGAAGCTATATTATTAAAAGGGGCACGCAGTTTTGAATTTGAAAAAATAAGCAGGGTATTGCAGGAAAAAGCGCATGAAACGGTAATGCTAATAAACCTTGCAGCTATTGCGCATAACCTTGCTTATTACCGTTCACTGCTGAAACCATCTACCAAAATAATGGCGATGGTAAAAGCCTTTTCATACGGCAGCGGAAGTTTTGAAATTGCCAATATGTTGCAGTTCCATCATGCAGATTATTTAGCGGTGGCATATCCGGACGAAGGGGTAGAATTGCGCAATGCAGGAATTTCATTGCCTATTATGGTGATGAATCCTGAACCGGGCAGCTATGATCTATTCCTAAAATACGGAATGGAACCTGAAGTATATAGTTTCCGCACATTGAAAATGGCTGCTGAAGCTGTTAAACATACTGTAGGGGCACAAAATTTTGTGCCCTTACCCATACATATTAAACTAGATACCGGTATGCACAGGCTCGGCTTTGCCGAAGAAAACTTAGAAGAATTAATTGCTACGCTTGCGCAGACACCTTCACTTACGGTTAAATCTATTTTCTCGCATTTATCCGCTAGTGGCTCTGACAAGCACAAAGAATTTACACTACAACAAATAGAAAAGTTTAAAAACTGGAGCGATAAAATACTAGCCACTCTCCCCTACCCTGTTATGCGGCATATATTAAACTCCGCGGGAATTGCACGTTACCCCGAAGCGCAGTTTGATATGGTGAGGCTGGGAATAGGCCTCTATGGCGTGGGTAACGATGCCGCCGAACAACGCAAACTGGAAAATGCAGGAATATTGAAAAGCGTTATATCACAAGTAATGCATCTGAAAAAAGGTGAGACCGTCGGTTATAACCAACGCGGAGTTTTAGAAAAAGACAGCACCATTGCGACGGTTGCAATTGGTTACGCCGACGGTATCAGCCGGGAGTTTGGGAACGGCAAAGGAAAAATGAAAGTGCATGGAAAACTTGCACCCATAGTTGGTGATGTTTGCATGGATATGTGTATGCTCGACATTACAGGCATTGCAGCCAAAGAAGGCGATGAAGTACTTATTTTTGATGATGCAGCCTCCTTACAGCAAGCAGCCAAAGACATGAACACGATCCCCTACGAAACCCTTACAAGCCTCTCAGGACGGGTGAAAAGGGTGTATATACATGAGTAAGTTAATAGTACTGTTGGTTTAGCAGTTTATAAAATACTGGTAAATATTTTGAGGCTTCTTTTAATTTTTGTGAAAAAAATCAAATTTTCTCAATATCTTTGAAAGTATTAACGCCTTCCCACTACTATTATATACGTTGCCTATGCGTAATTTCTCCGTTTTAAAACAGTTTTTTTTATTTTCATTTTTGGCCTCTGCGCCGGTTATCTATGCTCAAAATGTGGGCATAAATACCAGTGGTTCCACACCGAGCGTCAATGCCATTTTGGATCTTAATACCGGAAACACAGGCCGCAACATGGGGCTTATTATCCCGCATGTGGCTTTAACTACCACATTAACCCAATTCAGTCCGCCAATTGTAAGCGCTGCCTCTATTTTAGATACAGGAATGATAGTGTATAATACCAATATCGCTGCCGGTAGTGGCGTTGGTTATTATTACTGGAACGGAAATACATGGGTAAGCGTAGCATCCGCTGTTGGCGGCGGCCTTACCTCTGCCAATAACGGCTTAAGCGTAAATGGCACTATAGTACAATTAGGCGGGCTTACCACGGCACCTGCTCCATTGCTGCAAAACTCTGTAATCAGTGGTAGCAATTTCAATCTTGACTTTGACCTGGGTACTTATACTACCCCTGGTACAGGTTCATTTCTTATTACTAACGGAGGCACTGCTAATACGTATCTATCTGTAACCTCTACTACTCCCGGAGTAGGAGTAAATATTAATCCTGCCTTAAGCACGCTGGATGTTAACGGTTCCATGGCAACCAGGGCCAAATATCTTTCCATTACTGCTAACACTCTACTTGCTACTGCAAACACTAGTTATATTGTTATGACTTCAAATTCTACCCAATGCAGTTCTCCTTATAATATATTATCCTTATCTAACGGACAGCCGGGGCAAGAATTAGTACTTGAAGTATCATCCGGATATGCTTCCTTACTCAACTCCGGTAATGTGGCTTTAGCTGCAGTAGCAGTTTTTACCCCTTACTCTACCTTATCTCTGAAATGGGATAATATTAATTCAGTTTGGGTAGAGTTAGCAAGAAATGCCTTGACGCTTTCCAGCGCTCCCAGCCTTACCAGTTCTTTTTCATGGAACGGGACAACAACTTATTATACCGGCAGTGTTCAAACATGGACTGTGCCTTCCTGTGCCACCACTATTACTGTTACCGCAGTGGGTGGCTCCGGCTTCTCTACCAGTTTAGGGGGTGCAGGCGGGCTGGGAGCAAGTTTAACCGGCACTGTTACAGTTGTACCCGGCCATGTGTTGGATATTCTGGTAGGAGGTCAGGGTACTGACGCGAGCCCTGCAAATTTTGGAGCCAGCGGCGGCGGTGGAACATATATATGGGACGCTACCTCAAGCACCTTGCTGATAGTGGCAGGCGGCGGCGGTGGCGCAGGCGCTGT
>DATHOL010000307.1:0-3638 GCA_035484895.1 Bacteroidia bacterium
GTAACATTATTCAGCCTTTTGGGAATACCTATTTTTTCAAGCTTTAGCATGTTTTTACAATATCTGTCGAAAAAATTGGAATAATAGGGCAAGTTACCCGATACGTATTTTTCATTTAAAGAATACTTTAATATTACTTTATTCCCATCGTATAACTGGGTTTTGACAATACTTACCTGGTTGATATTGCCATCATAATCTACCAGTAACAATATATAAGCATAGCCATGCAAACTATTGGTGCCGGCACTATCGGGTATATGTATGATGCTGTCGTGCGGGGCTAAAACATAAACTGGTTGAGAAGTATCTCCACTTATGATATGTGTAGAACTATCCTGCGCTGAACAGAGCCTTGCGAAAAAGCAAAATAAAATAATGCAGTTAATCTTTTTCATTTGTTTTCAAATTTAGAGAAAAATCTGCACTCTTATAGACAGACTTCGATAAAAATCAAAGATGCTGAAACAAGTTCGGAATGACACAATACAATTTTAATTTAGGGGATAATGAGGCGGCAAAGCCGCCTCATTTGCCTGACATGATATATTTAACCATCGTTTCCAGTTCCTTTTGAATTGCTTCAAACTGAATTTCTTTTTTGAGTTCTCTTTGAAAACAACCGCAATATTCATCAAAAGCTAACTCGTCCAAGTATTCATACTGATTAAATGAAGCAGTGTCCTTTAATTGTGAGGCATCATATTTTTCTATGGCTTTTTGTGATTCTAAATTTATACTATCCCAAATTGCTTTGCATTCAGGTATTTGTTCAACTGGTTCTTTAAGCGGTTTCTCCGCCATATAAATAAAATGGTTGTCCGCTAAGAAGACGAAAATATAATCAGGAAGGAATGGGCCAACATCCTGCCCAAACCCTCCAACCATACTATATGCCTGGAAATTATTATTAGCCGATATTTTACTGGAAGAGAAATTGGTAATATGTGCATCTATAGAATATGCACTATTAAAAAGATCCTCTAAGTTTTCTGTTGTTAAGTTATCAAGAGGAGGAATTTTTTCCTTTTTAAAATAGTCGAAGAATAAATTTCTAGATGTACAAAATATCCTCATGGAATCTTTTGTTGCTACAAGCCCGTCTAGCATACCAAAACCCATTTCTCTGAAAAGTGTTTCCAGATTAATTTTTCCTTCTTTAGCAATGCTATTAAGGCGGCAACCATTCAAGATGCCATGAAGCCTCTTCTCCAACTCAATAAGCGAATCGTTTTCCTGTTTGGCAATTTTATCATCAATTTCATTTATCGCATCACTTTGGAAATATTTAATATACCTGTCTCTTATCTCCAGATACTCCCGCTCATTGGCCGTTTGATGGCCTTTTTTATAGCTAAGAGTATCGTTCGGGGAACCCTGTTTATTTTTTAAACTATTCTGAGCAAAGCATACGTTGATAAGTAAAGAAAATAAAATAGTATACTTAAATTCTTTCATCAGAATCTATGCCTACTTCACCATAAACTTAAAATCGAGCTTGTTTATTTCTGCTGCTGATTTGTAAATTTTTTCTTTCAGGTTTTCTTTAAATGCCATCACTTTATTTTGCAGTTCAGGGTCGCCGGTGGCAATAATCTGTACGGCTAATATTCCCGCATTGTGTGCACCATCAACTGCTACACAAGCCACGGGTACTCCGCCCGGCATTTGTACAATAGAAAGTAAAGAATCCAATCCTTCAATAGAATTAGATGAATTAACAGGAACGCCAATAACAGGCAATGGTGTCATAGCTGCAACCACACCCGGAAGATGCGCTGCGCCTCCTGCTCCGGCAATAAATACTTTCAAGCCTCTTTCTCTTCCGGTACGTGCATATTCCAGTGCTTTGTCCGGTGTACGGTGCGCGGAAAGTACATTAATCTCAAAAGGTATTTCAAAACTTTCCAGCACTTTGGCTGCTTCTGTCATAAGCGGAAGGTCTGATGCGCTTCCCATTAAAATTCCCACAAGTGGTTTCATATGTGTTTATTTGATTTAGGTTATTGAATATTTATATCATAGGGCATTCTTGCCTGAACGCCTTTCGTATTTTGCAGTTTCTGAATATCATCTATAGGTTTGTAAGCATCGCCCAATGTATTTTTTAATAATGCCTGTCCCGATTCAGCTCCCAACCCGCTTAAAAATTTATGCAAAGGATTTAGCTGATGCGGTAATTCCTCAATGCCATAATCACTGCCCAGATTTGCTTTTTGTGCAGCAATCTTAATAGCCAGTTTCAATGAGCCAAGCGTATCGACCAACCCAATTTTTCTGGCTTGTTCGCCGGTCCATACGCGGCCCTGGCCAATGCTGTCGACATTTGCAATAGTCATACCTCTGCCGGCAGCTACCTTGGTAAGGAAGTTATGGTAAAATGTTTCAATGGCAGTTTGTAATACTATCGATTCTTTTGTTTCCAATGGATAAGCCAATGATGGTGCCGAAGAGTGTGTATTCGTGCTTACGGTATCTGTAGTGATTCCTAATTTATCTTCCAATAATTCTTTGGCATTGGGCAGCAACCCGAATACACCGATAGAACCTGTAATGGTGGTAGGTTCCGCTACAATTTCACTGGCGGCGCATGCAATATAATATCCACCCGAAGCAGCATAATCGCCCATGGAAACAATAACAGGCTTTACTTTTTTGGCAAGCACAACTTCTCTCCAGATAACATCGGATGCAATGCCATCGCCGCCGGGAGAATTAACGCGCAACACAATAGCTTTTACTTCCGGATCTAAACGTGCATTGCGGATAGCATGGGAAATCCGGGTAGAACCAATAGTTTCATCATCGCCTTCGCCCTGAATAATATCTCCGCTGGCATATATTATTGCAATTTTCGATGAGCTTATACTTGAGGTACTGAAAGAACGCCTGTATTCATCTACTGAAACATACGAATTTTCGACATCTTTTTTATCCGTTATTAAACGGCCGGCGCTTGTTACCAATTCACTTACCTGGTCGGGATAAAGCAGGCTGTCTACCAAATTATATTTCAAAGCTTCATCGGCAGAATTAATACTAAGGCTGTCGGCCATAGTATTAATTGCGCCTACAGTTAAATGCCTCGAATCGGCAATGTCTTTCAGCATATTCACCCATAGGGAAGAAACGAGTCCGCGTAACTGTATTTTATTATCGGGGCTCATTTTGTCGAGTATGTAGGGTTCTACAAAACTCTTAAATCTTCCATGGCGGAATACTTGCACTTGTATACCTAATTTATCCAACGCTTTTTTATAAAACATGAGTTCAATCGAAAGGCCTTTCAGGAAAATTTCTCCTTCGGGATACAAATACACTTTATCGGCAACAGTAGCCAGGTAATATGATTTTTGCGTGTAGCCAATAGCATAAGCTATTACAAACTTACCCGAAGTGGTTTTGAAGTCCTGCAACTCTTTACGTATGGTTTGCAGCGTTGAAACTCCGGCAGGAATATCACTGAGGTTAAGATAAATGCCTTTAATTTTAGAATCGGTAGCTGCATGGCGGATAGAAGCTATAATATCATCCAGTCCTGCTTTTTCACGGGTTGGAGTATTGTCTTCAAAATCAAAATTAAACGGGTTTTCCTGTGTGCGTTCCATGATAGTATGATTAAGCTTCAGCACCAGCAC
>DATHOL010000308.1:0-3696 GCA_035484895.1 Bacteroidia bacterium
TAGTTTCATATCCGCACACAATGACCAACAGGGAAGTCAATCCAAAAATTACGTTTCTTTTCATTTGCAAATCCCATTTTTTAATAAGTTCAAAAACACCATAAGAAAGTAAAATTACAAAGCCCAGCGAAGAATGAAAAATCAGACGTTCGCCCATTGTAGCGCCTATATCCATAATTAAATTGGAAACAAGCGACAGGCAAAACAGGTAGAAGAGCACTGCAAACGCCAGTACATTCCTTTTATATAAAAGCCAGAGGCACCATACACCCAAACCTATATATAACAGTATTGTAAACAAAACCGATATATCCGTAAAGTTGTGGTAAGGTATCATGTCATACGAGTAATCTGACAGAAGCGGATAAGGTACTATCAGCATCCAGAGGTATTTGCCAAGTACAAATATTTCGGTAGCTATTTTTTGGGTATGGGTTGCCAGCAAATAAGGGTTATCCAATATTTCGTTGGTTGCAATATGCCCGTTAAAGCCTACTGCGTTGTATCGAAGTTTCATATAAATCAGTAAAACCCCAAGGTAGGGCAGCGTAAATATAAAAATTTGAAGCACCTTTTTGGTTCTTAACAGATAGAATACGATAGGCAATAATACTATCAGTGTAATGGCGTATTCCTTTGCAAGTAAAGAGAGGAAGAAGCACACTACCCCAATAATCATGTAAGGTAGTTTTTTGGTATCGATATACCGCAAACTGAAAATAAACGTGAGGGTTATGAAGAGTATGGATAATATTTCATCCAGGCTTTTTACATTGGCTACTACCTCGGTATGCAGCGGATGTATGGCAAAAAGTACCGAGGCAAAAAATGCCATGTCTTCCCCGTACTTAAACTTGGCCAACAAATATTTACTGAGGAAAAAGAAAATGGCAAGGATGCATAGCATATAACTTATGATGCTGAAAAGATGCCTTTGCATGGCAATACTATGGTCGGTTGTTTCACCGAAAACAGCATGTTCAATAGCAAAAATAACTTCGGACAGCGGACGATAACGGCCACCGGATAGCTGTTGTCCCGCATTCATTTCTTTATAATAACTATCATACGCATCGGTTGTCATTATTTTGCCAATGCCATCAAACCCATGCTGAACATATTGGTTCTTTTCTATTACAATGCCGTCATCCAGGCAATATTCATCACGCAGGGTATTGGCATAGAGCACAAAACCCAGCACAGCCAGTATAATGAGTTTTATATTAAAAGAAAACGGAAAAACAGGTATAACAGGAGCAGTTCCCAGTGCTCGGGATGTTACTTTAGCCTTGGCAGAAATGGGTTTTTGTACCGGTTTCTTATTCGCCATGCCTAATACACCAATTTAAATTGCAAGCGCTTTGCGGTACCCCGGTAATTCTTGCGGATATTCTTATCAAGCATCGCTATATCTTTATACTGCTGAAACATTTCTATCAATACCATATCAAAGGCGGAACTTTCGACAAAGTTAATTTCTGTTTCGAAACCACAAACACCCAATGCCCCGGTATGCTCTAAAAACCTCCGTATATTCTTAATATCGGTATTCAGGGTTTTGCAACTGCCAAAGTGGATGATCTTATCGTGGCAGCTATCTTGCAATATATCCGCCAACTCATCAAGGGTTACAAACTCTTTGCCTACCTGTATGCTTTCGGGCTGCCCGTGAAAAGCAAAATAACAGATGGAATAATCTTTGTATTTTTTTTGCTGCCAGAGGCTAAGGTAATATTCCAGGTTTTCGCGGGTGCCACACTGTTTGTATATATAATTGATTTTGCAATTCTGCTCCAAAAAATTCAGGGCTGCGCGAACGCTGGAATTATCGCGCAAATCTTTTTGCCAATCTCCCTCTAAACAAAAAACATACTTTCTATAATACTGTGCTAGGCTCATATTTTAACGATAGTTGAAGGGCAAAAATAGAAAAATAGGGGTAATCAGGGGTAAGGAGTATGGGATAAGGCCAAGTTAAATGTTGTTAATGATGGATTAATAGAGGGATTTTAACGGTTTTTTGTGCTTTTTCATGTTACACTTTTTCACGAATTTTAAACTATAACATAGCACATAATTAACAGGTAACCAACAAATAACAAAACTAAACACATAAACCCGAACTGTAACATTTTATTGGCTAGGGCATATATTTGGCAAATGCGTAGCACTTTTTTATATATTAAATCGTTATCTATCAGCATATTACACACATAAAAAGGCACAACATATTGATTTTCTTCAATATTGAACCAACCTGTGAAACTGTCACTTAAATACCTCATAGACTGTTCCTTTTTTTATTTTATTTGCAAAATATATCCTTGCCTATGCAGACTTTATACATTTTAATAGGGGTGTTACTTGCCCTGCTTACTTTTCTATCGCTTTTATACAATTACAAAAAGTATAGGCGGGAAATGGAAGCTAAACTGGATACCATTAAACTATTGATAGGGTCGGTGAAAGACCACCACGACCATGACCATAAAATAGCCATGGACCTGATTCAGTTGAATAAACTGGAAATGGAAAGACTGAAACATACACAGGAACAACTGAATAACGCTACCGAACAAAAGATGGAAGAGTTCAGTAAATCGATAGAGGAACAGATAAGCCAGGTTACTGAATTTAAGGACAGGCTGCAAAATGATTTTATTACATTTCAAAAGGTTATAAACCCGCAGTTCCTGCAATCAAATAAAAGCGCATCGGAACTGGCTCTGATAATGAAAGACCAGGTTCAGCATACCGTAGATGCCCTGACAAAACAACTAAACCACGCTAAAAGCGAATTGGAAAAAGTGCAGGCCTTTCAACTACTTCGTACTAAGGATACTAAAGAACAACAGATTAACGAACATATACAGAACGTTAAGGAAGTTGAAAGCCGCTTTACACTTTACAAAAAACAATTAGATAGCTTAACTAGTATTACCGAATTCTCGGATAGGAATTTAAAAGATAGCGAGGAGTATGAATTGGGGGAGGTATAGTTATTCAGTCTTTATATTACAGAAATAAAAATAGCTTAAATTTGCATCATGTTATCGAGATACGACATAGAAGTTAAGTTAAGGGAAATAAAACCTCTGCTTGTCGATAAATACAACGTAAGTAGTATTGGGTACTTTGGTTCTTATGCCAAAGGAGAACAAACAGATACCAGCGATTTAGACTTACTAGTTGAATTTTCAAAACCTGCAGGCTGGAATTTTTTCACATTGGAAAGATTCTTAGAACAAACTTTTGGTATTCGTGTTGATTTGGTAACTCCAAACGCTTTAAAAAGCAGGATTAAAGAATCTGTCCTTAATCAGGTACATTACGTTTGAAACAGAGTGGTTCTTGCTAACTTGCATATGCCAAGCAACGAAATTAGTGGGTGCTTGAGTACAATATGGCGAGCAATGAATCTATTTATTATTTTCCAAAATAAAATTAAATAATTTTTTGAAGTTCTCTTTTGTTTCATTACTAATCGCAACTTCCTTCCTAAGTGAATTTAGGATTAGTAAAAGCAAATGTAAAGACTCTATTCATATTAGTAACATGTTATTAATGCTATTGTCTTATTAGATAAATACGAATAGCCTTTTCTAATTCCACTTTTTCCCTATCTTTGTCTAGATACTTCAACCATCAAATCTTAACGCCATGAAAAAATATACGCTTCTATCACTCTTAGCTCTT
>DATHOL010000309.1:0-14107 GCA_035484895.1 Bacteroidia bacterium
TCCTATTTGATTGCTGATACTTAAACTTACTTTAAAAGAAACAAAATATTTAGTGCCTATTGACAATGGGGCAGAAAGAATTCCCCCGCTAAATTCGCGTATGGTATTTGAGTGGTAATTTAATGAATAGGCACCAAAAGCACTATATGCAACTCCACTTGCCGCTTGCTGGTATCCGCCCCAGTTGTAGGGGACACAAAAAGAAGAGGTTGTAAATGGACAGCAAGCATTAAAATAATCGGGAGTTCCGTCAAAATGATTCCAGCCCACTGCATAACTTATTTCATCTTGTAGCTTTGGACAAGTATCATAAATTTCAAAACTTGGATTCTGCACAAGGTTGGTTTGGGCCTTTAAAGCTATAAGTGAAGAGTTAAGAATTAAGAGGAGGAGGAGTTTTTTACTCATAAGTTTTTTTTAACTTTAACAATACGAATATAAGCACATATTCGAGTTTTGGTATATTATTTTTCAGTTAAATTAAAAATTAAACTATAACGATATGATTTATACATAATTTATTTATAAAATAATTATTACAATTTGAAATATTACATTAACTCGCTACTTACATTTGAAAGCCCTGCCTGTACCCCGCAAAAAACATTTGCATTATTGCCATTTATGCCATACCATAAAAACATTTGGTTTCCTATGCTGTAGCCAACTGCATCGGTACCTGAACTTACGTTTACTCCGTCGCCTACTGTGTTGCTGGCAAGTATATCAAGTTGGTAGGCTGGGGTTGAAAACCCATTTCCAATTCCAATTAAACCATTGCTTGTCCCAGAAATAGGGCCGCCCATGAACATATACTGCACACCATTTGTTCCAAAAACAACATTTGAAGTTGGGCCACTTCCCCCAAAAAAATTACTGTTTAGAAAAAGTGCATTACCGGGTGGAAATAAATCAGGATTCCCACCCAATTGCCAAACTTGGGCTGAAGAAAATTGAATTGTAAATAATGTAATAATAATTGCACCGACTGTTTTTAAAATTTGTGTTTTCATAACTGTTTTAAATTTAATTGCTATTCTTTAATAAATTTTTGAGTTACATTTATGTTATTCATATTGATGCTTATATAGTACATTCCCGTCATCAATGAAGATACATCTATTTGCATATCAGTGTTCAAACCGCTTATTGCAAAAGACATTATCTTTCTTCCCGTAATGTCCATAAGTAGGATGGTTGGTCCCGTAATTAGCCCGTTGAAATTTAAATTAAGAATTTGAGTTGTGGGATTCGGATAAATATTATAGGAATTATATTTTTTCAGCTCAGGAATGCCTATAGCTACACTATCGCTGTAATTCACAGCATATATTGAATCTGTTGAAACACATACGTCATCCAAATAATAATATGAACAGCAGATTTTATATTGGCTACTGTCTAATATTAGAGTATCGGTATGTGCATCGTCAAACAAATTGCCAATAACAATATACCTATATGCCGAATCAGCAATAAAGGAACCAAAAATTCTTGTCCATGCGGCTGTATCTTTAATTATTGAATCTGTATAAATTTTAGGGTTATTTGTTAGGGGGGGGGGCTTACTTGCGGAATATGGAAGTGTAGAAAAGGTCGCTCCAAGTTTATTTATAGCACAGTTAACAGCTATCGCATTACTCAAACTTAAGTTAACTTTAAATGAAACATAATATTTTGTTCCGATTAACAAATTGGACGAAAGAATGCCGCCAATAAATTCTCTTACATTATGAAAACCGCCATAATAGGGGCTTTGGTAAGCCCCAAAAGCACTGTAAGCAACCCCACTCGCTGCTTGTTGGTATCCACCCCAATTATAGGGAACTGAGAACTGATTGTTTATACAGCAAGTGTTGAAATAATCAGGGGTTTCTTCAAAACTACTCCACCCAAGTGCATACCTTAATTCATTTTGGATTTTAGGACAAGTATCAAAAATTTCAAAACTTGGGTTTTGCACAAGGTTGGTTTGAGCCTTTAAAACTACAAGTGAAGAGTTAAGAATTAAGAGAATGAGGAGAAGTTTTTTCATGCTTCGGATATTTTATATAATACGAATATAAGCACATAGTTGAGTTTTGTTATATTATTTTTCAGTTAAATTAAAAATTTAACTATAAGGATATGATTATTAAATAAATAAAATATTAACAATTAAAATTGGAGCTAAAGATAAAAAGACAGAGTATTCCTTTATTAATAAATTTGTATAATAAATGCTATGCATTTGCGTGGACTAATGAAATGTCACGATTTGCTGTTTTTCAAAAAAAGGTGTGCCATGTCCTATATGTTATATGCCTAAAAGGATGTGGAACTTATGTCACAATTTCAGATACGTGCAAAACCGTGACATTTCACTTGTACGAAAATTGCAGATTTTTTTAATAAAGAAAGGAGGCAAAAGCCTCCTTTCTTTATTCTCTTATTTTGCCGATAGGGCTCCCGCTATTTTTGAATTACTAATTTGCCTTCACCAAGCAAATATCCTTTGTTTGATATAACCCTTAAAAAGTAAATTCCGGCAGATTGAGAACTCAAATCAACAGTAAATTCTGCTCCCATTTTATAAGGAGGATATATCTGTTGGCCTAATTCATTGAAAACTTGGATATCATTATGGTCCTTCGACATGTTACCATTTGCCAATTGTATTGTAAATATTCCGTTACTGGGATTGGGATAAATTAGTATTTGCCCGTTTCCGGATTGTATATTATCTATACCGCTAACTAAATCTATACAGGTAGTTTGTGAGCAACCATTGTTATCGGTAATGGTGCAGCAATAGTTTCCTACACATTGGTTTTTGATGGTATCGGTAGTTTGTCCGCCGGGAGTCCAGGCGTAAGTATAAGGAGCAGTGCCTCCGCTGGCAGTTACTGCGGCTATGCCATCGCAGCCTTCGCCGGTTACTATATTCTTTGCATAGGTGGTTAAAACTAATGGTGCAGATGGCTGGGTTATACTTGCAGTTGCCGTGGCAGTATTGCCGCAGGAATCGGAAACAGTAACCGTGTAAGTTCCTGCGCTTAATCCGGTGGCAGTACTATTGGTTTCCCCGCTTCCGCTCCAGGAATAGGTGTACTGAGCTTTTCCACCGCTTACGGTAGCTATTGCAAATCCGCTATTGCCGCCATTGCAGGGTAAACCGGAAACAGAGTCTACTGTAATACTTAAAGGAGAAGGGAATGTAATAGTAACTGATGCAGAAGTGGAACATCCCCCATTACCCGTTACAGTAACAGTATAGGTTCCTGCGCTAAGGCCTGATGCCGTTGCATTGGTTCCTCCGCTTGGCGACCATGAATATGTATAAGGTTGAGGCCCGTCGGCAGCAACTGCTGTTGCGCTGCCAATGCTGCTACAGCCTGTGGTGGCTGTTGCAGATACTCCAAATGTTGTAAATAAAATAGGATTGGAAGCAAAGCCATTTGCAACTACAACCAATGAATACGTTCCACCGGGTATAGATGGAAGAGAAAAATGGGCGCTGTCTTCCAGACTGTCGGTTTGTATTGCGCCAATCCTGTTCCAATCAGTTGTGGTGGCGTAGTAAACATTAGTCCCATCGGTTAGGCGAACAATAGGATAATTGGTTTCCATTTGCCAGTCATCCCCATAAGCAGCTCCTTCGGAGATGCCGTTGAATAGTTTTCCGGTAATTAAATAGTTGTTGCATGTTTGCGGAACAACAGTGTTGATAGTAGGTTTTCCTTGCGGAATTGGCCCGCTGCCGGGTGTATAAATCATATAGGAATTAGAATAGCTGCTGGACTGGCTAACGGAAACCAGAACGGTTCCATCGGGAAGGTCCAGCATTTGTGTTTGGTAAGATGCAACGGGTATAGAATCGCCACCTGTAATTGGGATAGGTGCTGTTACTTGTGTAAATGTATTGGTAGTGTAATCATATTCTACAAAATAAGCAGGAGGAGCAAATGCATTAGTATAAGGAGCAATAGAACATAAAATTTTTCCATTCACCATCATAGCTGCCGGTGCGTCGGACATGCCCATGGGTACTCCGCCTATAGAAGGGAAACTGTCGGCAACTGTCCATGTGCCCGGGCCGGAATTACCGCTTGGCGTGTAAATAACATTGGCAGGAGTGGCTCCAAAAAATATGGCATTTCCATTGGGTAGCATAAGGCCGGGGCCGGCTTCTTCCAATCCATCCCAAATAAAAACAGGCAAGGTGTTCTCATTTACCCAGGTATTATTTTTAGGAAAATAGCGGTTCGCGTTGAAGGTATTTATTCCCACGGTAACGATAGTGCTGTCTTTTAATTTTAACCATTGGGCTTCGTCGTGGCCATAAAGCGCAGTAGCTGCTAAGGTATAGTTATTGGTAACAGGCGATAAGATAAGGCAGTTCTGAGTTCCGCTATCTGCAATTTGGGGGCCTTCTAAAACTGTTCCATCATAAAGGATTTCAGAATTGGCGTCATACAAACTCCATCCCGAGGGAATAGCTCCGCATAAGGTCCAGATATTTGTTTTCGGGTCGTATATTTCTCCTGCAACACCTCCCGCGCCATACTCCCCGCCGGCTGCATACACTTTACCGCTCGGCAATACCTGCGACGAAAAAAAGAGCCGGTCATTATTCATGTTTGCGATAGTATCCCATGTACCGTTTGCATAGCTGCCGTGTATGTCAGGTGTAAGCCTGTCCCAGCCGGTTCCTTCACCGCCGCCGCTGGTATTATGGCAAATTACCGTTCCATCCGTCATCAGCAAGCATACACCCATATTGGGGTGGGGGGCCGGGCTAGCAACCATAGACCATGTTCCAGTTTGCGCGCTCAATAAAGTGAAAAATGAAAAGCTGAAAGTGAAAAACGAAAGGGCAAGTAGTTTTCTCATAGGGTGTAAGTTTTAGTTAACGGATGATGAGTCAAAGCTATGAAAAAAACCGTAGCGTAAGCAAATATGAAAAAATTACTTATAAATGATTATTTGTCAATAACCAGTTTTCCTTCTCCAAGCACAGTACCATCTTCTTTTATTACCCTGTAGAAATAAACCCCGTTTGCTTTGTTGCTTAAATCAATGGTGAATGTTGACTTGTGAATGTTGACTTGAGAAAATACTTTCTGTCCAAGTACATTATAAATTTCTACTGACCACTGGCCATTAGCCATTGACGACTCTATTGTAAATTTTCCATTATTCGGATTCGGATAAACTATCCACTGTTCACTGCCAACTGTCAACTGATTTACTCCGGTTGTTAAATTAATAGTAACGCAAATACTATCTAAACAGCCATTGGCATCGGTAACAGTGCAGCAATAATTGCCAAAGCATTTGCTCCTGATAGTATCGTTTATTCCGCCACCCGTCCACGAATAGGTGTAGGGGTTTACACCCCCACTAACATTGGCCCATGCCGAACCATTGCAAGTGCCGTTGTCATTAGTGGAGTCGCCCGTTATGACTAGTGGAGCGGGTTGGGTAATAACAAATACTTCATGAACGGAACAACTGCTTGCCGGATCTGTAACTGTAACAGTATATGAGCCTGCACTCAAATTGGATACTGTTTGGGTTGAACCACCACCAGGACTCCAGCTATAATTGAGAGAAGAAGCAAACAGCGCTCCTGTTTGTTCGTTCACTATTGCACTACCATTATTTCCTCCATAACACGAAACATTATTATTGATTTGAACTCGTATGCTTAATCCCATTAATAAGTTTTCGGTATAACTATCCGTACAACCGTTGGCATCTGTAACAGATAGGAAATTGACATTGGAGTAACATTGAAATCCGTTGTAAAAGCCACCGAAAGTATAGGGCGGTGTTCCCCCGCTGGCTTGAGGCAATACCTGAACACAACCGGTATCCTGGCAAATATTACTCGCATTATAAAAGCCCGAAAAAGAATAAGAACCCACCAACTGGGTTGGTTCTGTAATAGTAACCGCAGCTGTACCTGAACAGTTACTTGCATCAGTAACATTTAGCGTATATGTTCCAATGCTTAGTCCACTTATATTTATTGTTGTTTGGCTATTAGACCATGAATAGGTATAAGGCGTTGTTCCTCCGCTAATGGTAGACGATGCGCTGCCATCGCTTCCGCCATAACAACTTATGTTGGAAGTAACAATAGTTGAAACGTTCAACGAAGAATCACTAATTATGGCAGTTGCTGAACCTGCGCAACCGTTATTATCAGTTACTGTTATAGTATATGTTCCGGTGCTTAAATTACTGGCTGTGACATTTGTTCCGCCTGGAGGCGACCATGAATATGTGAAGGGCGAAACTCCTCCGCTTGCAACCGATGCTGTTGCAGAGCCCGGGGTGGAGCAGATAGCAGCCGTTACCGTGGTGGTAACAACTATCGCAGGGGGTTGGGTAAGGGTGACAGTGTATGGGCCGGTATTGCAACCAAACGGGTCTTGTACTGATATGGTATATGTCCCTGCAGTGAGGTTAGTATAAGTATACGGTTGGGCATTGGATGAATATGTTCCTCCGGGGCTAATGGTGTATTGGAAGGTGCCAAAATTGCTACTACAAAGTTGAACCGTTATGGCGCCATTATTGCCTCCATAACAGGAAACATTGCCAGGTGTGACATAATTAAATTGGACAGGTTGATTAAAACCTACACTAACAAAGTAACTACAGCCATTTGCATCATATACTGTTACTCCGAAAGGATTAAAAACATAATTGGAGCAGGAGGCATAAAGTTGTCCGGTATTGCCACTGGCACTTACACCTGGAGGCCAATCATAGGTATATGGCGGGGTTCCGCCGTTTGCATTTATCAGGAAGTTTGCATAAGGACTGCAATTGGTTTGGAAGGTTGTAGCATATGCCATTAGTGGAGCAGCAGGCTGTGTAAGTGTTACTGAACCCGATGCCGAGCATCCGTTTTTATCGGTTACAACAACGGATGCCAAGCCTGCGGGAAGAGCTGTGGCAGTAGCATTTGTTTCTCCATCGTTCCAACTGTAAGTGTAGGGCATAGTTCCTCCGCCAGGGTTTACTGAGGCACTGCCATCGCTTTCGCCATAGCATAATACGTTTGAATTTAAGGAAACGGTAGCGGTAAACGGGGGTGGCTGTATAATAGTAAATGAATAGGTGGCTGTACAGGCCGTATCCAGATTAGTTATAAGAACAGAATAACTTCCGGCGCATAGCCCGCTGATGGATGCAGTGGTTTGTCCGCCCGGCGACCACAGGAACCCATTCCAGCCCCAGGTGGATATCGAAATACTTCCGTTGCAATCACCATAACATTTATCATTGATTTGCGATGTGTATACAGGGTCGCCGGCCATAACCCCAAATGAATCGTGGATGCAGCAGCCATGGGCATCGCAAACGGTTACGTAATATTCACCTGCTCTTAAATTGTGGACAGTATCGTATGTTCCCCCGGTGGACCATAAGTAGGTATAGGGCTGTGTTCCGCCATAGGCAAATACTTCAATGGTTCCATTGCAATTGCAACCCAGCGATGGGGAACCTAAAATGGAATCTTGCAGGCAGGCTGGCTGGGTAATAGTTACAGATACAGAAGTATAACATCCGCCCGAATCATAAACAGATACTGTGTAAGTACCCGCCTGTAATCCTGTAGCCTGTGCATTGGTTTGAACAGGATTGGTAGACCAGGAATAGGTATAAGGCAATATACCGGAAGATGCTGTTACGGTGGCGCTGCCGTTGCTGTCGCCACAGCAGGATATATCAGTAGTAAACATACTGGTAGTTAAACTGCATGTACGGAAACTGAAAACCACACCCGAATCGGCTAAACCGCCAAAACGTGTTGTTCCATACATTCGGTTACCGGAGAGCAGTAAAGAACTTTCAGGGCTGCCACCCGTTGGCGAATTAAAAGAATAGAGGCGTGTAAATGTACTGCTGCCGGTATCAATCGAAAATAGGGAACCCGAATTATATGCAGCGCCTCCGGGGACTAAGCCATACAGGGTGCCTCCCAAAATGGATAATTGCGAATAGGCCGGATAGTCGCCATCATTATAAATAAAATCGTGCATATCTTTATAATTGTTCCCCAGCGTATCTATTGAAAAGACATTACCCCTGTATGATATTCCTCCCTGATACGTCATACCATAAAGTGTTTTCCCTGAAATAATAAGTGAACCCAGGGGCGATTCGCCGGTGCTATGCGAAAAATTAAGAAGGTTTTTAAATCCGGTTCCATCGGTATGTATGGAAAAAATTACTCCATCGCCATTCGCTCCGCCGCTGCTGGCCATTCCAAACAATTCGTTCCCCGAAAGAATTAAGGAACCATTGGGATATTTGCCGTCGGCTGTACCCGAGAAATCAAACAAATCAGTATACCCGCTGCCACTGGTATCTAACGAAAAGATACAGCCATAACCGGATAATCCGCCCGTGTAGGACAATCCATATAAAGTGCTTCCCGAAATTATTAATGTGCCATACGGATTAGCGCCTTTAGGTGCATATATTCCATTAAAATCAATCAGGTCCTTGTAGTTTGTTCCATCGGTATTTACCGAAAAGATATTTCCCTGGGCATGGGCAGCTCCAATATTGGTCATTCCAAATAGTTTATTTCCCGAAAGCAACAATGCTCCTATAGGTGTTCCACCCACCGGAGGGTTTCCATAATCAAAATCAATTAAATCCGTGTAGTTGGCCCCAGTGATATCTAATGAATAAATACACCCATCGTTATGTGCTCCGCCGCGGGAGGTCATGCCATAAAGTACATTGCCTCCCCGTATCAATGAACCTAACGGCCAGCCGCCATAAGAAGACCTGAAATCGTGCAGGTTAATATATTGATATTGTGCTCCGCAATAGGTGAAGAGTGAAGAACCAAGCGCCAAGAGTAAAACAGGTAGTATTTTTTTCATGGAATTTATTTTAAAACAGTGTTAATTCCAAAGATGCAATGGAAACCTCCTCAAAACTAACGAAAAAAGCCGTTGGTGTAACCTTATATTCAAACCATTTATCAAATGGTAATATTTTCGGGGTGAATGGTGGTTTTTTACCTGTGAATGGTAATTCTATCCCTGGTTAAAAAGGGGTAACTGCGAGCGTTTTAATATGCGGCAGCATAACAATGTAACATCATCATTGTATTGCTTGCTGCCTTTATATATGGTAAGTGTTTCCGCAATTTTATCATTTATTTGTTTGGATGACAGGCCTGAGTTTACCAAAGTAATAAACAAATCTTTCAGTTTTTCAATGCTGAATTCTTCATCTTGTTCATTCTCCAGTTCCGTAATTCCATCGGTATATGATAATAAATAAGCAGGAGTTGAAATGGATATAATGCCTTCTTTCAGAAAGGGTATTTCGGGCAACATTCCCAATGCCGGCCCGCCCGACTTAAGGAAGTTTACCGTATTATCCATATACAGAATAGGAGGGTAGTGCCCGGCGTTTACATAGTGCATGGTATTCGTATGCCTGTTAAACTTAGCTATAAAAAAGGTGATGAAACTTTCGCCCCTGGCTGTATCCATTACGTTTTTATTGAGGCGTGTAACCAGTTCGGTAAGTGAATTGGTTTGCTCAATCTGCGCATGCAAACTTGCCTGAAAGTTACTCATGAGCAAAGCGGCTGCAACACCTTTGCCGGATACATCGGCTATGCAGAAAGCGTATTCGCTTTCATTTAAAGGAATAAAATCATAATAATCGCCGCTGATTTCATGGAAGGGCAGGTAATAAGCCGATATGTCAAGTTCATCGGTATGTGGCAATATGGAAGGAACCAAAATTGATTGTATTTCCTTTGCCAGATCAAGTTCATGTTTCAATAAGGCCTGGTGGATATTTTCCTTCGCCAGCTTCTTGTTTTCAATGGCTACTACCAAAATATTAGACAGGGTTTGGATATAGGGTAAGTGCTTAATGGCAGAGCCTGCGCCGGAATCATTTTCTTTCAGGTCGCCTAAAAAGACATAGGCCAAAGCGTTTTCTTTGTGGTTAACGGGAACAACTATATCCAATTCCGCGCCATGAGGCCAGGAATCCATATCTACTTGCACTATTTCCTTGATTTTGGAGTAACCTTTGCCTCTTTCAATGGCAAATTCCAGGCTATCGTGGTCTATTCCGTAACTGAGGATACACCGCCAGCTTCCATCAAAGCTCAATAACATTAGCCTGCCAATATGCAGTTTCTCCTCCAGAACTTCTCTGTATATTTTAAGAAGTTCACCGATAGAAGCATTTAAATTAATGGACTTGGTAAGCTCAAACAAGGCATTCAGTTTTTCATCAGAAATATCTGTTGCCTGCATTTCCATATCCTTGCTTTTATCTACCATTAGTCCTAATTCGTAATTATTCGTATCTCTTCTGTTTTCTTCATTTGTACTCATGAGGGCTTCGCCGTTCCTGATTGTGTAAGACTCCATGCTTCCGGTTTATTGCAGAACAATTCTTTGGTTAAAGACCAGGTTTGCTTAAACAGTTCTGAATTACGATAATTTTCCAAATGCTGTTCTGACTTCCAGGTACTATAGGTAAAATACATATTCTCAGTGTTAATGGAATTTAATAGTTGCAATCCCATACACCCGTCAAAAGTGGCTATTTTATCCCGTACCGATTCAAACAAATCTAAGAAAGTATTAACTTTCGATTGTTGAAACTCCATCTTTACTATTCGAACAATCATTTAATTAGGAATTAGCAACTAGTAATAAGCAGTCTGTATAATGCATAAAACGATTATTAATTGCTAATTACTAATTCCCTTTATGCCCGAACTTGAGACCTGATAATGTTAAGCGCACCGCCTGCCTTAAACCATTCTATCTGGTTTTCGTTATAGCTGTGGTTTAACTTTATCGAATCAGAAGTCCCGTCAGAATGGTTTAGAACCATCGTTAACTGAACTCCCGGAGTAAAAGTGGTTAAGCCATTTACTTCGATAGTATCGTCTTCGCGGATTTTATCGTAATCGTTCTTATCAGCAAAGGTAACTGCGAGCATACCTTGTTTCTTCAGGTTGGTTTCATGGATGCGTGCAAATGATTTTACCAATATAACCCGAACACCTAAGAAACGCGGTTCCATAGCGGCATGTTCGCGGGAGCTGCCTTCGCCATAGTTTTCATCGCCTACTACCACAGTACCAATATGTGCAGCCTTATAAGCCCGTTGCACTGATGGAACAGAACCATATTCGCCAGTAAGAACATTCTTAACAGAATCCGTTTTGTTGTTGAATATATTCAATGCGCCAATGAGCATATTATTGGATATATTATCCAAATGCCCCCTGAATTTAAGCCATGGCCCGGCCATAGAGATATGGTCGGTGGTGCATTTGCCTTTTACTTTAATCAGCAAACGCAATCCTTTCAGGTCTATGCCTTCCCAGGCGGAGAATGGATCTAATAATTGTAATCGTTGCGATTCCGGTGATACCAGCACTTGTACTTTGCTGCCATCTTTAGCCGGTTCCTGATATCCTCTGTCTTTTACATCAAATCCTGCCGATGGAAGTTCCAGGCCGGTTGGTTCGGGAAATCGTACGCTTTCACCTTTGTCATTCGTAAGCGAATCCGTAAGCGGATTAAAAGTTAAATCGCCTGCTATGGCAAGTGCAGTAACTATTTCCGGAGATGATACAAATGCATGGGTATTCGGATTACCGTCATTTCGCTTGGCGAAGTTGCGGTTGAACGATGTTAAAATAGAATTCTTTTTTTCAGGATTAGCCATGTGCCGCGCCCATTGGCCTATACATGGACCGCAGGCATTTGCAAGCACTACGCCTCCCATTTTTTCAAACCATTGCAGGTAGCCGTCTCTGTCAACCGTATAACGCACCTGTTCAGAGCCGGGAGTAACCGTATATTCCGATTTCGCTTTTAATCCGTTTTCTACTGCAAACTTGGCAAGCGATGCCGAGCGTCCTATATCTTCATACGAAGAATTTGTGCAGGAACCAATAAGTCCTACTTCCAGTTCTTTAGGCCAGCCATTGTCTTTTACAGCTTGTGCAAATTTAGAAATTGGCCAAGCCAAATCAGGCGTGTAAGGCCCGTTTACATAAGGCTCCAGTTCATCAAGATTGATTTCAATAACCTGGTCAAAATATTTCTCAGGGCTTGCATACGCTTCTTTGTCTCCGGTTAAGTGTTCTGCTACACCATCAGCTAAACCAGCTAAATCAGCCCTTCCGGTTGATTTCAGGTAGTCCGACATCTTTTCATCGTACGTAAAGATAGAAGTGGTAGCGCCAATTTCCGCGCCCATATTGCAAATTGTACCTTTACCTGTGCAGGAGATAGATTCTGCACCCGGTCCAAAGTATTCTACGATACGGTCGGTTCCGCCTTTTACGGTAAGTATTCCGGCTACTTTTAATATTACATCCTTGGCAGAAGTCCATCCGCTCATTTTTCCGGTCAGCTTAACTCCAATTAACTGGGGGAATTTAAGCTCCCATGGCAATCCTGCCATTACGTCGCAGGCATCAGCTCCGCCAACACCAATAGCAACCATACCCAAACCGCCTGCATTAGGGGTGTGTGAGTCAGTACCAATCATCATTCCTCCGGGGAATGCATAGTTTTCCAATATTACCTGGTGAATAATTCCTGCACCTGGTTTCCAGAAACCAATTCCATATTTATTTGATACAGAAGCCAGGAAATCATATACT
This sequence comes from Bacteroidia bacterium, assembly GCA_035484895.1. GTDB lineage: Bacteria > Bacteroidota > Bacteroidia > JABEUT01 > JABEUT01 > JABEUT01. The sequence continues at coordinate 12,677 of DATHOL010000309.1, forward strand.
TCTTTATTTTTAGTATTGGCTGTTTCAAGGTCGGCTTTTGCCCCAATATCGGCCTGAATGAGGTGGTCGCAATGCACCGTACTCGGTACAGCCACCTGGCTGCGGCCAGCCTGCATAAACTGCAATAATGCCATTTGGGCGGTTGCATCCTGCATACCTACACGGTCCGGTTGAAAATCAACATAATCAACACCACGTTTGCAAGGGCCTGGAGGCAGATTGCCCGTGAGGTGCGAGTAGAGTATCTTTTCAGTAAAAGTCATAGGCCTGCCAAGCAGTTTGCGGGCAGATTCAATGCGTTCAGCAAGGTTTTCATAAACCTTCTTAATCATATCAATATCGTAAGTCATTGGGATGTTTGTTTAATGGGGGCAAAGTTAATAAAAAAGGCAGAGTTATGAGTTATAAGTTATAAGTTATGACCTACTGTCCTTATTTGTTGGGCTTCTCAGCATAATAATGGCATTTTTTTGTAAATTTTTTCTCATTCGGTTATGTCACGTTACGTCACACTTTTTTAAAATAAAGTATAGCTAAAAATTAAATATTTACTTAGTAACAAGCACATTTAAAGGCACTACTGAATATGTCGCACTCTTAAGATAAATAATTGGAAGTTCGAGCTAAATTTTTTGCTGTACACTTGCGGGGCATTTACGGTTTCTGTAACACAATGAAAGTCTGTGTGGTAGGCTCATTTTTAGGAATAAATCTGATGTCACTTTTAGGGGTTAAGCGATTGATATGTAGGTTTTACTGGCTATTATGTAAATTTCAGGAGTTATTGACTTTTTAAAAAGATAACATTAGTTTGCTATATTTGTATTGAATAACATAATAAATTCCATGAAAAAAATTATTCTTTCAGGCATATTTTGCCTTATTACAGCCGCTTTTTGTTCGGCTCAATATACCAAACTTATGGACTTTAATGGAACTAATGGAAATGGCCCTTTATGTACCCTTATCAATTCGGGCAAGGTTTTATATGGAACGGCTGCCAATGGCGGTGCTTACAATAAAGGGCTGATTTTTAAAATAGATACTGACGGAACTGGATATAAAGACCTCTTCGACTTTAATGATACGGATGGGGCACAGCCTATTGGTACATTAACCCAGGTGGGAGAGGTTCTATTTGGGACAACAAACTATGGAGGCGCACATAATAAAGGGGTGATGTTCAGAATGGATACTAATGGTGCAGGATATAAGGACATGATCGACTTTAACAGCAGTATCGAAATTCCTTATTGTTATTTGACTAGTTCCGGCTTCATCTTATACGGGACTTCGGTAGTCGGCGGTGCTAACGGTGCTGGATTTATTTTTAAAATAGATACCGACGGGACGGGATTAAAGGATTTGTTTGACTTTAATGGAACTAATGGTTGGAGACCAATTGGGGGTTTAACTTTGTCGGCAGGTATT